>JAGMDA010000131.1 GCA_023128935.1 Candidatus Eiseniibacteriota bacterium
TTGGGAAGGTGAAAATCCAGGCTAGGGGGCCTGCTACTCTGTGTAGATAAGGCACGGCGATGTGACCTGTGTCAATGGTTTTATCTGGGCATTGAGCGAACCAAACTGTTACGGAACGCTGCCCGTTGCCTCAGCAAAATGTTGCCCGGCGCAAGGTTAGGGACGTCTAATTGCAAGGCACATCAGTAAGGAAAGACTAACAAAAACCTTGCGGGCTCCTTGTTCAACGTTACCGCAATGTGACCCGCACCGGAAAAGCCCATGCCAGCGACGATTGGGTAGCGATTGCAGGATATCACCGCAGCATACGGTCCAACTGCTCAACAACGACCGGCATAGCAACCGGTCCAGCAGAGCCCGGGCTGAACGTTTGATCTATATACCGATGTGCCAGATGCGGGGGTGAGCACTCGAGGCGGTCTCGGGCACGGCATTCTCGGGCCTATGGGGTGTAGCGCCAGCGATTCAGCACCTGGCCAGCAGGATGCGACGGCGGCGGGGTGCGTTGACACCTCCGGGTGCCGCAACTAGAATACCGCGCGTCGGAGTCCGGTCTCTGTTAGTGCCATTTCCCGAATGGTGTGTGCAGGCATGTTCCATGGGGGTTCCGCCAGTTAGCTGGGCGGTTGAATCATAGGGGTCTTGCGCTTGTTCGAAGTCATCATAGTCTGCACGGGAAATACGTGCCGCAGCCCCATGGCCGAGGGAATCCTGAAGCGCTTGCTTGCCGCGGAGGCCGGTGGGGCCAAGGGCGATTCAGCCGCAGCCCTCATCTCGGTTTCCTCAGCGGGTACAGGTGCACTGGTGGGTTTTCCAGCGGCGCTTGAGGCGGTCACGGTCTCTCAAGAGGCGGGCATCGACATCATCTCCCACAGAGCGCGACAGCTATCCGCCGAGATGATATCAGGTGGCGACCTCGTACTGACCATGGAGATTGATCAGCGCAAGGTAGCTGTTGGCCTTCTTCCCCAGGCTGCGGGGAAGATCCACTGCCTATCAGTATTTGCCGGAGAGCAGGTGGCCCAGGATGTCGCGGATCCGATTGGTCGTGGGATGAAAGCCTACCGTGAGGCGCAACAGCGGATATGCGACCTATTACAGAAGGCCTTGCCCAAGATTCTTCAGCAGGCCAGCCAATCGAGGTAACAGGAGTATGAACGTGCGTATCGAGATCGGAAGTGATCACAGGGGATTCGGCCTCAAAGAACAGATCATTGAGTGGCTCAAGAGTCGGGGGGATGACGCGGTTGATCATGGCTGCGAGAGCACGGACGCCTGCGACTACCCGGATCATGCCTTTGCAGTAGGGCGCGCGGTGGCGTCTCATCCTGGGACGCTGGGCGTTCTCATCTGCTCAAACGGCATTGGGATGAGCATGTGCGCGAACAAGGTTCCCGGCGTCCGGGCCGCACTGTGTGTGACCCCGGCGATGGCCAGTCAGTCACGCCGCCACAACGACGCCAATGTGCTGGTCCTGGGGGCGGAGATCACCTCGCTGGAGGAAAACCTGCGGGTCCTCGAGACTTGGCTGGGGGCCTCTTTTGAGGGCGGCCGTCATGTGGGCCGCGTTGAGAAGATGAAGCTAGGTGAATGCTGCAAGTAGCCGCTCTGGCCGCTTGGCATGCATGCAACCAGTGTGGCCTGACCATCTGTCGGAATGGCAGAGAACACGTTCGCGCGAGCAATAGCGGTTTGCGCCGAGGGTTATGGCCGCATCAGGGTTAGGTCCATGCTCCGGCCACCATGGCGTTTCTTCGGTAGGGAGGATGCGGAATGGAAAAGGATTGCCTCTTCTGCAAGATCATCGCGGGCGAGATTCCAGCGGAGAAGGTGTATGAGGACGAGCGCATACTGGGTTTCAAAGACATCCGGCCCGCGGCTCCCTTTCATGCGCTCTTGATTCCCAAGGAGCACATCCCCACCTTCAATGATCTGGGTGAGGCTCATGATGCCATGATGGGTGGACTCCTGCGGGCGGCGGCGGCCATCGCCCGCCAGGAAGGCCTGGATGAGGGGTATCGCCTAGTGGGCAATTGCCTGAAGGCCGCGGGCCAGGAGGTCTATCACATCCATGTTCATCTCCTGGGCGGTCGCGGCTTCAACTGGCCTCCGGGATAGCGCGGATGAGCTGGTTCCCGGAGGATGTCCTAGTTACGAGCAGACGTTCTGGCTCGCAGAGGATGTGTTGGTTGCGAGCGGATGTTTCTGGTCTCAATGAGGGATCTTGGCCTTCATTGGAACCGCTGGGGGCCTTGCCGCGTTGTATGTGTCGTACTTGAGATGGTGTTCCGGGGGGAAGAGATGACCGGTCAACAGGTTGTGTTTGCTGAGGCTGTCGAGAAGTCGCGCGCGGAAGTGGAGGCCGTGTCCCCACCAATGTGCGCGGTCATGGAAGAGGTTGGGCGCGTGATTGTTGGCAGGGACGATCTGATCCGCCGTCTGCTTGTGGGGATACTGGCCGATGGCCACGTCCTGCTCGAGGGCGTTCCGGGGCTTGCCAAGACGCTGGCGGTGCGATCGCTGGCAGGGAGCCTACAGGCGGGTTTCTCACGCATCCAGTTCACACCGGACCTCCTACCCGCAGATCTCACAGGCACGATGATCTACGATCCCTCGTCTGGAGGGTTTACGCCGCGCAAGGGGCCCCTGTTCTCCAACATCATCCTGGCTGATGAGATCAACCGCGCGCCGGCCAAGGTCCAGAGCGCGCTTCTGGAGGCCATGCAGGAGCGTCAGATCACCATCGGGGATGTGAGCCACCGCCTCCAGGAACCGTTCATGGTCCTGGCGACACAGAACCCGATTGAACAGGAAGGGACATACCCTCTGCCCGAGGCACAGGTGGACCGCTTCCTGTTGAAGGTTAAGCTCGATTATCCCGAACGGCTCGAGGACCACCGCGGCATGGAGATGCACATCCTGGAGCGGATGACCGCTGAGGTGCTCCCCGAGGTCCGGCCGGTCGTGGACTGTGACAACATCCTGAAGGCCCGCCAGGTGGTCAGACGGATCCCCATAGCTCAGTCGGTGAAGGACTACATTGTAGATCTCGTCCTCGCAACGCGCGTCCCGGGTCGGGTGAATCCTGAGCTTGTAGACCTCCAGCCTCTGATCGCCTACGGAGCCTCACCGCGGGCCACACTGGCGCTGGCCATGGCCGGGAAGGCAATGGCTTTCCTCTCCGGGCGGGGGTCGGTTTATGGCGAGGATGTCAAGGAAGTGGCTCTGGATGTTATGCGCCACCGCGTTCTGGTGACATATGAGGCCGAGGCGCGTGAGGTCACGTCCGAGCAGATCGTCCAACAGGTGCTCGACCATGTGCGCGTTCCATAGCCAGTCGGGGTTCTCACACCGCAATCGCCAGCCCAGCCCTGGAACTTCCCAACGGGATGGGTCCCGCCAGGCCAGAGCGGGTAGCGGGCCCGAGGTATTGCCTGCCGAGATGTTGCGCCGTGTGCGCCGTGTGGAAATCCGAACCAAGGCGCTCGTGACCGAGCTGTTTGCCGGTGAGTATCACTCGGTGTTCAAGGGCCAGGGCATGGAGTTCGCGGAGGTCCGCGAGTATGTGCCCGGTGATGACATCCGCACTATCGACTGGAATGTCACCGCGCGCTTGGGTGCGCCCTTCGTCAAGAAGTACGAGGAGGAGCGGGAGCTGACGGTGTTCCTGCTCGTGGATGCCAGCGGTTCGCAGCAGTTCGGCAGTGTCGGCCGAAGCAAGATGGAACTGGCCGCTGAGGTCAGCGCCATCCTGGCCTTCTCGGCATTCAATAACCATGACAAGGTGGGGCTCCTCATCTTCACCGATCGTCCCGAACTACTGATTCCACCCCGTAGGGGTCGCGCTCATGGCCTGAGGATCATCCGGGAGATCCTCTATTTCCATCCAGAGGGTCGCGGGACCGATCTGGGGATGGCCTGCGAGACCGCCGTTCACGCGCTGCGGCGACGCAGCACCGTATTTCTTCTGAGTGATTTCTTCATGGACCCCGATCCCGTTGAGCAGCCCTTGGGAGCACTGGCGCGGAAGCACGATCTGATCGCACTCCCCATGCAGGATCCGCTCGAAAGGCACTGCCCTCGCCTTGGATTGATCGAGTGGGAGGATCTCGAAACCGGCCGCTCCGTGCTGATCGACACATCAGATGCCCGCGTCCGCAACGGTATAGAGATGCAATACCGCCGCCAGCGCGATCGCGTCACTGGCCTACTGCGCCGTCACAAAGTGGACCAGATCCCGCTTGAGGTGGGACAGGATCCGGTCGAGGCGCTGATGGCTTTCTTCAAGCTGCGAGAGAGACGCAGGGCACTAGGATGAGAGTGCTGGCAGGAAACAAGGCTGGGATGGGAGTGCTGGCAGGAAACATAGGGGGAGCGAGTGGGCGGGGGAGAGAGTGCCCGGCAGGTCGGGTGCCGCCCGTTTGGACGCTACATTCAACGGCAGGGTTACGGGGGCTGGGGCCATACCGCCGGCTCGTGAAGGCTATGCAGTTTTCGGAACGAGCGCGGTCGGTGATGCTGGGCCTCTTGCTCATCTCGATACTCGCTATGTTGACCGGCTGCCAGAGCGACTCGGGTGAGAGCGAAGGCCTTTTCTGGCGATCTACCGTTGAGCCTGAATCGGCTGCGGTAGGCGATTGTCTTCTGCTCCGCGTTGAGGGCCAGTGGCCGGATTCCCTGGGTCCCGCGCACCTGTCGTGGCAGGCAAGTCCTGATACGCTGTTGCTCATCGGCTGTGATTCCACGGCCCTGCCCGCATCCGATGGTCTGGAGAGGTACTGCTACGACCTGTCGCTGCTCGTGCCACGCGCTGGTGTGGTCCTGATCCCGCCGGTCAACTTGATCTCTGCCCGAGGTGAGACGCTGGCGGTGACGAACCCACATGAGATTCGCATCAGTGGGCGCCTGAGCCACGAGGCGCAACCATCCCTGCGCCCACTTGCGCCGATGGCCTCGTTGCGAAATTTCCCCTGGTGGACGGTGCCCCTGGGAGTGATCTGCTTGGGAGCCCTGCTCTGCGCGTGGCTCCTCTGGCGGCGGAGACGGGGGGCAGAGTGGGGAGCGCCCGAAATCCCATTGGTGCCCCCCGCGGTGGAGTTCCGTGAGAGTTTGACGGAACTGTTGGCCAGGGGCCTGGTGCGGGAGGGTCGGATGAGGGCCTTCGCACAAGAGTTGTCATGGATTCTACGCCGCTATCTGGGGCGCCGGTGGGAGCAGCCGGCTCTTGAAGCGACGCGGCCGGAGATCCTGCGGTGGCTGCCCTGGACTGATCTGTCAGTGGGGAATCAGCAGGAGGTCGCCGCTTGGCTCGAGGCGACCGATGGGATCAAGTTCGCCGGAAGGACGCCCCTTCTGAGCGAAGCCGAGTCGTTAGTTGAGAAGGCCGAAGGATTTGTCCAACGCAGTGAGGAGACTGCAGCTTGCCGGGAGAACGGTCCCTCTGACGCCATGAATACGCCCACAGCCCTGGGCGCGCGTGATAGTGAGGAACGCGCCGGCCAGCGAGCTGGGGGTGTGACAGACAGCGGGGTGGGCGGATGACTCTCGCGAGGCCTTGGCTGATCCTTCTGGCGCTACTGATCCCAGTAGCGGTGTTCCTGCGCACCTGGCTCCGGTGGAGGATCGAGGGCGGGGTGGGGTTGGCCACACCCCCCGGCATCGTTCTGCCGCGCAGCCCGCGGGTGATAGCGCTGCGTGCTCTACCGCTTCTTCGAGCGCTGGCACTGATGCTGCTCGTGCTGGCGCTGGCTGGTCCGCGCTTGGGGCGTACAAAGGTCAAAAGCTATTCAGAGGGGATCGATATTGTGCTGGCCCTCGATATCTCGGGCAGCATGAGAGCCCTCGACTTTCCCCCCGGCAATCGCTTGGATGCCGCCAAGGAAGTTGCCCGGAAATTCATTGAAGGTCGCGTGGGCGATCGTATCGGTCTCGTGGTGTTTGCGTCAAACTCCTACACGCAGTGTCCCCTGACGACCGATCACGGGGTTCTGCTGCGGCTCCTAGATGAGATCGAGATCGGCGATATCAAAGATGGCACAGCCGTTGGGATGGCAATCGGCAACGCCCTCAATCGCCTCAAGGGAGTGCCAGGCAAGAGCCGCGTGGCGATTCTGCTAACTGATGGGATGAACAATACCGGGGTGCTCGATCCGCTCACAGCCGCCGGACTGGCCCGCTCCCTGGGGGTGCGGATCTACACCATCGGTGCCGGAACGAAGGGCAAGGCTCCCTATCCGGTTGAGCACCCGCTATTTGGCCGGCGCGTTGAATATGTGGAGGTGGACCTGGATGAAGACACACTGCAGGCGATTGCCGACACTACGGGCGGCCTCTATTTCCGCGCCACGGACAGCGCATCGCTCGCGCGGATCTACCAGCGGATTGATGCCCTCGAGAAGATCAAGGTTGAGACAGAGGAGTTCGTGGAGTACCGCGACCTGGGCGCCCTGCTGCTATGGCCCGCCTTGGGACTTGTGCTTCTAGAGATCGCGCTCGCAACGACCTGGTTGCGGCGTTCACCCTAGCCCGGAGTGGGGAGATAGGCAATGCGCTTTGCTCATCCGCACATACTCTGGCTGTTGCTCCTGTTGCCCGTGGTGGGGCTGTTTGCCTGGGCACGGCTGCGCGCCGGGAGCCGCGCGCTCGAGCGTGCTCTCAGTCCAGGTATGTCGGCACGGCTTACGCAGCATCTGGCAACGGGGCGTCGCATGATGGGTCTTCTGCTGCTCCTCCTGACTTGTCTATTCCTGATCCTGGGGGCCGCCCGCCCGCAGCGCGGTACGCAGTATGTGAAGGCTTCCCGTCGTGGGATTGACGTCCTGATCGCACTCGACCTTTCTGAAAGCATGCTCGCCGAGGATCTGAAACCGAACCGCCTGTTGCGCGCCCGGCACGAGATTGGCGGCATCATTGACCGGCTCCGTGGTGATCGGATCGGGCTGGTTGCCTTTGCGGGGGCCGCCTTTGTCCAATGTCCCTTGACCCTTGACTACGCGGCTGCCCGCATGTTCCTCGAGTTCATGGGGCCGGATCTGATCCCCGAGCCCGGCACAAGCCTGGCCGAGGCCTTGCGCGTCTCGACCCGGGCCTTTGACTCCGACGGTGATGAGTTCAAGGCGCTGATCCTCATCTCGGACGGAGAAGACCACGCCGGTGAGGTGGAAGAAGCCGCACGGGAAGCGCGCAGGGCCGGCGTCCGGGTCTTTTCGGTGGGCATTGGCAGCGCCAGTGGCGAGCCGATCCCGGTGCGCGACAGCGAGGGCAGTATCGAGGGGTATAAGAAGGACAAGTCGGGCAAGATCATTCTCACCAGGCTCAATGACGACAGCCTGCGCAGGATTGCGGAGTCGACCCGTGGACTGTACGTTCGTGCCGGCGGTACGCTCGGGCTGGATAGGGTTATGAAGGCGATCGACCAGATGGACAAGAAGGAGCTGGAGGGTGGGATCCGCGTGCTCTATGAAGAGCGCTACAGCTATTTTTTGTGGCCCGCCATCGTTCTCTTGCTCGCCCAATGGTGGATCCCCTTGCGCAGAAGGCCAAAGCGGGGCAGTGGGCTTAGCGCGCCGTTGCTGCTGTGCATCGCGCTGCT
>JAGMDA010000132.1 GCA_023128935.1 Candidatus Eiseniibacteriota bacterium
ATCCTCGTCTATTACCACCGCTGAGTTCATTGTAGCGGTGTTTGGGGAATACCTAAGCTCGGTCCAACTGCAGCCGGCATCGGTTGACCGCCAGATGTCAAAACCGGTGTTACCCACATATAGAGTATCGGTGGTGTTAAAGTCGGGAGATACCCCCACCATATCTATACCTCCGGGGTATGTGGTGTTGCAGAAGACCCTCTCCCAGTATGTCTGGTCATACCGGAACAGGCTCGTGCTATCGGTCAGCATGAACAGGGTCTCGCTCTCAGTAATGTATCCCGGCGAGTGGTCAAGCCCAATCACGGCATCTATAGCGGTGGCAATCAGCGAAATCTGGTCCCAGTATTCGCCGACTTCCTCACCGCAGGACATGGACACCGCGCACTCAATGCCGCTGGTTGCCGCCAGAGCCGAATCGCCGACCCACAATGCGTAGGTTGTGTTGTCGCCAGTGGGGTCCTTCACGCTGGCATCCCAAGTCCAGCCGCCGTCAGTGCTGTAGTAGACATCGGTACTATCGTTTTGCCCAGCTATCAGTAAGGCCTCCTCGGTGTCACCCATGATATCCAAGCTGATGATGTTGGTCGCATCAGTAGTACCGAAAACATCAAGGTCAAGAGCCTTGGGTTTGGTCACTGAATACACATCGCCACCATCAGTACCAACATCAACGACGCCGACAAACAGGGTATTGGTGTCCTCATAGTCGTCGGGGAAGGCAATCCTGGAGGCATCAGTGATTGCAAAGGAGTTTGCTAGGTTATTATCCTTAAGTAGCTCGGCAACCTCAGTCCAAACACAGGGAGTTCCTGTGGTGCTGACAACATGGGTCTCCCCGGGCAGGGCGTAGGTGACGCCGTTTATGGTGACGTCATCGATGTAGCAAGTCCTCTCTGGCATATCCACATAATCATGATAGAGCTCGACTCGGACCCTGGTCAGCTCGTAGGTCGAGAACGTACCAATGCCAGCTTGAACCGCAGCAAGGTCAGCATAGGGCGAAAAATTTGCTCCGTTCCAGGTGCCGATGGCTCCGAAGGGGCCATCAAGATCCACCCAAGTCCACTGATTTAGGGTCGTATTGGTTTGTAGCATAAACGTTACGTCTATGTATGCAGAACTACCAGGGTCATCGAACTTCAGCTCCAATTGTGGGCCAAAATTTGGCTCAGCATCCTGAAAGTACCAGAAGCCAAAATCCGTTGCCGTAGCGGCAATAAAGTCGGCGATTGTGTACCCCGCAGCTTGGGTGATGTCAACATAGACATGCGCATCTACAAAAACAAGCTTCGCCGAGTATCTTCCTGCCACTATACCCCACTCCGCGTTGCCGCCAAGTGAAGCTATACTGCTGACTACCGCATATGTCTTCTTGCTGTCAGCGAAGTCAGGTGCCGCGCCTACAGAGTAGGGAGTGTATCCACCCTCACCATAGCAGTCTAGCTCCAGGTCGCCCCATTCCGAGGGATATGCCATTTCCTCTATGTAGAGGACACTAGGCGGACCGGCGTAAGTATATCTTACCCCGATGAAGACAAAGGGGTTATCACTGGCATCATAGCCCACATCAAGGCAGGTAATGGGTTTGCCAGTAACAGGCTCGCCACAGGCTCCCATTAGCACTTTCTCCAAGGAACCCGCAGCCACTGGAGCGAAGGTATCACCGCCGTCAACCGACTTGTAGACATAGTTGCCGTCGGTGACATACAGGATGTCCTCGTCAATGCTGGAGCAGACCATATCAACTATGGCTCCACCGTTGTAGGCGTGGGTGGCTGTTGACTCTGCCCAGGTGCGACCGCCATCCTCGGACTTAAACAGCTTGTCGGCAATGCCAACCAATGCGTAAGCATAGAGGTCGCCGTTAATAGCCTGAGCCATAGGTCCCACAGCCGCTATAGTGGGGTCGTAGAACCAGTCGCCAGCAGACCCCTCAGCGGGGTAGGCAAACTCTGACCACTCGTTCTCAGCCGGGTCAGCCGCCACTGGAATGGCAAAGGCACACAGGCTAACGAGTAGCACTAGAGTCAGACCTACACCCAGCACTCCTTTCATTTTCTTTTTCATTAATGTATTTTCTCCTTTACTATTAATTTAAGTCTCCCAACGGGATATCCCCGTTGGATATACAAGAAGTTTGGCCTGTCTGGTTTTATTTCA
>JAGMDA010000133.1 GCA_023128935.1 Candidatus Eiseniibacteriota bacterium
GGAGAGGAGCGTGTAAGTTAGGTCCCGGCGGCGATCCCCTCCGCCTAGCACAGCATTAAACGTTCCCACCGAAGGCAAGTCCATATTCAGCCGCACAGCGATGTTGCGGCCTTTCTCAGCAAGGAAGACATGAATGGACTTGAGACTTCCTGACGTGCCAGCGCGCACCTCAACCGGAACGATATAGTCTTTGTGGGCCCAGACGTAGTCCACCTCCGCATTGGCGTTCTTTGCCTCGCGGTGCCAATAATATAGGGGGTGATCCTCGAAGGATGGGCCCAGGCTGTGAAGCTCCTGGCCTACGATCTGTTCAGCCAGGCTCCCCTCCTGCACCGTAAGCAGTTCCGCCGCGTCGGGCAGACTCAGGCCGCAGAGGTTGTTGCAGAGTCCGATGTCCAGCAGGAGCGGTTTGAAGTGATGCTCCGAGGCTTCCGCGCCGAGAGGGATTCCATTGGCGGAGGTGTGGCGGACAAGCGTGACGATCCGGCTGAGTTCGAGCAACTCAAGGGCGGTCCGTAGGTCGGCGGAGCGCACATCGCGGCAGATGTTGACGTACCGAACCTTCCGGCCAATGTTCCTTGGAATGAAGCGCAGAACCCGTCGCATGTTGCGCTGCTGGGCCCGCGTCCCATACTTCGCGAAGTCATCCTGCAAAGTGATGATCGTGGAGGCAAGGATCCTCTGGACTTCCATGAGATCGTGTCGCTTGGCATAGGCTGCCACAGCGGACGGCATCCCTCCGACAAAGAAGTACATCCGCAACAGGTCCCGCAGCTTGGCGCTGGCGGCCTCGCTGAAATCGTCGCTGACGTGGTAGCGCTTCAGGTAGTTTGCCAGCGCGTCCTCCCCGACTGCTTGGAGGAATTCCCGGAACGTCAGGGGATTCAGGTGGAGGTACTCGATCCGCCCAACCGGCATGGAGTGCTTGAATTCCCGAAGGGCGAAATCCAGAAGGGATCCGGCTGCAATGACATGCAGATCGGGCATCTCTTCGTGGAAGTAGCGGAGGCACGCGATGGCTTTGGGGCAGGCCTGGATCTCATCGAGAAATAGCAGCGTCCGTCCCGGTGAGACCGGCTGATTGAAGTAAAGTCCAAGTTCCTCCACGATGCGCCCGGCTTCCATCCGGTCGAACAGGGCGTGCAGCTCATCCTTCTGCTCCAAGTTCACCGTCAGGACCACCTCGAAGTGGCTCTGACCGAAGGCTTCGACGAGATAGGTCTTTCCGACCTGCCTGGCTCCGCGGACAATCAGGGGCTTCCTGTCGGCCCGGGCCTTCCATGCGATGAGGTCCTTTTCCGCAGCCCGCCTCATGAAAACACCCCTGGATTACGACTCCCTGACGTCCGAAACAGGACTGGATAATAGCATCTCCGCTTTCGAGGGCAAGGGGTTTTCACAGTTCAGCGGGGACGTGTGTGTCTTCTGACAACGTCGAGGCAGCCGCATCCCCAGGCGGCTCTGGCTATCCCCAGGCGCCCGAGGCGGCAGTAGATCCGTCTCATTGGACCGCGATATCGATGTCCCTGACATCCCCGAAGTCACGGATCTCGATCACTCCGGCGGCGTTCCAGTCGGTCGTACCCGGATACCAGACCGTGTCGTCGGGGGGAATCGCGGGGAGTTCGTAGTCCGCTGGAATCGGCCAGACGCCCACCTTCCAATCCCCGTCCGGAAGTCCGCGGATATCGTAGTCAGGTTGCCAATCCCAGGCGTAGCAGTATCCCCAGCGGACGCGTTCACTCGCGGGGGTGATCATAACGTAGCAGTTGACTTCCGACCCTTCCGCCATCAGCACGGTTCCCTCGATCGTGCCCCCCTTTTCGAGGATCACCGATAACGGTACAACCTCACCTTCGTAAGCGATCGTGATCGTCCTGGCGTCCTCAGGGCTGGTCATGCGGTCGAACCACTGTGGGGCCCAGGTGGCCCACCCGGGCCGACGTGGCGCGATTTCCATCAGGTAGGTGCCCGGGCGAAGATTGCTCATCCCGATGAAAGAGTTAGACGCAACCAGATGTGCGGCGGCCACAAGCGAGAGGTCTGTCGGGTCGTAGAGCCTGAACCAGGCGTCGCTACAGCCAGCGGCGGGCGTGCTGACCGCCAGGCGGAAGCCACTCTGGACGAACCGGACGCCCGAAACCGTCCGGCCGCTCTCGAGTGTGAAGATGGTGGCCTCTTCGAAACTATCTCCGCCGATCCATTGCTCAACCCCGGCCTGAGTGACGAGGAGCTTGACCGGTCCTGGAAGGTATACATCGACCGCGAAGTGGCCGTCATCGCCGACGGTGCGAGGTCCCATGATCGTCAGCGAATCGGGGTCTAAGATCGCGAGCGCAGGCGGCAGCGAAAACCCCATCTCAAGCCAGGCGCCGACTACGTCTCCCTCGATCCGCGCCGGCTCCGATCCAATATCCGCCGCGACCTCGACCGTCTGGTCGACGGGAACGTCGATCCAGGATGCCTGAGTGGAATCCCGGACTCCCGGCAGCCAGAAGTGCTCCCCGTCGTACGGGTAGCAGCAGAGATACACTCTGCGTCCCACGACGATCTCGACTCTGTACTCCCCCGGGAGGATTCCGGAAATCAATATGTCGAGGGCACCACCAGTAATGATCCCCTTACCGAAATCCATGTACGAGCGCCACCAATTGGGTAGTCTGTCCCCACGGCGGAAGAGACGGACCTCTCCTTGCTCATCGTCCAGATGGGATGAGAGGCCCACATGAACCTGTAGGCTGGCGAGATCGAAGTCGATGGTGATCGGCGAGCTGCCGTGGTCGACGACCAGTGTATCAGCGGGCGCCGTACCGTAGGTGAGCCCAGTCGCGCGGTAGTCGTAGACTGGTCTCGAGTATTCCAGATCCAGGGCGACGACATAGCGCCCGGCGGGAACATCCAGGCTGTAGAACCCCGCGGAATCGGGTGTGGTTTGGACGATCGTTTCGTACTGTGCCGTTTCGGGGATTCGGGTGGCGCGCACGGCCCCGTGGATCGGGCATCCGCCGGTCCGCACGAAACCCTCGATCCTGCCCGCGGGAACCTCGGGTCTGCAGAGCCGGCTGTCGTCGTCATCGCACCCACCCGCGAGGAGCAGAAATGACAGCAACAGGAGCAATAACAACGTCACATTGCGCCGCGCAGCGCTCTGTGGCATGGCTCCCTGGTTTCGCGATGCTGTCATGCTGCGTGCTCTCCGCTCATTTGGCCAGTAGCGTCCATTCAATACCCGTGATGGTTGCGTAGTCGCGGATCTCAATCACCTGGGCCGAGTCTTGTTCCGCCACGCCCGGGTACCAGCAGGGGGCTCGGTCCCACTTCTCTGATACAAGGTAGTAATCACCGTTCGGCAGCCCCGTGATGCTGAAGGTGCCCTCATGGCAATAGTGTTCGTATTCGCACAAGGGAAGACCGATCGAGTTGTATATGCGCACTCTGGCGCCCGTCGCCGGTTGACCATCCGGTTCGTACAAGGAACCCTCTATCCGCCCCCCTTCGACAAGATGGACCGTGATCGGCACGAGTTCTCCCTCGCCAAGATCGATCAGTGTCGCCTCTGCCAGGGAATCGGCCCCATTGTACCATTGACTTGCCCAGGTCTGGTCCGAGCAGTATCCGAAGACGAAGAGGTAGTAGCGGCCGGCAGGCAGACCGCATATCGCCAGTGGGTTGTTGAAGAATTCGTGAGACGGGCGATACTCGCGCCCGGTTTCGTCTCGCAACAGGAAGCGGGTGCGATGGTTGATGAAATACCCCGGTCCCTCGAGCGTACAGAGCAGGCCACTTTCTATCGCGGAAACACCGGTCAGGTGATCGCCCGGCTGCAGGTCATAGATCGTGGCCGTTTCGTAGGAATCTCCCCCGATCCACTGCTCGATGTCAGAGGGGTAGTCGATCCTCAGCTTGACCGATTGCGCAACGAAGAGGTCCAGCACAAACGATCCATCGCTCTCCACCCCAACCCGTCCGACGCGACTGGAATCAGTCCCGTAGGCTTCCACGCGGGGACAGAATGCGTAAGCCTCCTGCCAACTTCCCTCAACCGTTCCGCGAATCGAGGCGTAGTTGTTCAGGGAGGCCGTGTAAAGCGTGAGTTGATCGGCGGAGATGATGAGGGTATCGGCCCTCGCGGGATCGTACGTGCCAGGCAGCCAGATCCGGGGCATGGGAAGTGACAAGCAAAGACGGTAGGGGCCCGGGACCACGATCGGGAAAAGCAGCTCAAGGAGGCCATCCTCAGCGTAGGCGACCGCGGAGTAGTTGAATCGGTTCTCGCCGTCCAATCTGACGCGGAAGCGCCGCCCGTTCAGCGACTCCGGAACTGCGATCTGAGCCACGACCTTGCCCCGCAGGATATCGAGTTGCCGTGTCCGAGCGGTCACGTGGACCGTGTCGCTCATGTCGGATGTGTAGACGGTGGCTCTGCTGGGGTTGGTCTCGATCCAGTAGATGCCAGTGGGAAGCTCCAGGCGATACCACCCGGTGGAATCGGAAATGGTTTCGTAGAGAGACTCCCCCCGATTCTCGCCCTCAACCAGTCGCGCACCGACCGGCACCGCCACGCCCTCACCTCCCGCGAGGACGTATCCCTCCAGGGCTCCAACCTCATAGATGGGACAGGGGGAAGATGGATCATCGTCGCAGGAGATGCCGAGGAACAAGGCACCGAGGAACATCCCCATACCGATCAACGAAGTCATCCGCTGTCGTGCGAGCGTATAAGCGGCACATTCCATCGTGTTCCACCGCTTTCGAAACCGCTTCAACGTGAGCCTCATCAGGTCATCGCAATCATCCCGGAGATTAACAAATTGGCGCATGCGGTGGAAGCGTTGCTTCGGCAGGGATGCCCTGGCAGGATTCCGGCGGACTGGCGTGTCTACCAACATCTGTGAGAGCCTCAGGAGTGTCGAGCCACTAAGGATCCGTTGTTGCTGACTAAGGGATGCGTGACGGATTGTGCCTGGCCTGGATTCACTCGGCCTGTATACGTGCCGCAATGTCTCGAAAAAAATCACGCGACCAGACATCTAGCGCATCCGCACGCTTTACGAAGGGGCGGACCTCATTGCGCGCCTGGTCGACGTCCAGTTCCCCGATTGCATTCATCAAGAGAACTTGTAGGGCTGCAGCGTCCAGAGCGTGATTTTCCTTCCAATGTCCACTCTGCCGCATTCGTTCCTCCAAGTGACCAAGGTGCAGCTTTGGGTGGTGGGTTGCATACCAGACCAGATCGTACCAGTCGCGTCCCTTGACCCGGCTTTTCCAACGCCGGCAAAGGACCGCGTGCAGTTTGCCAGCGAGGAGATCCGGAAGGGCGTAAGTGCGCACCGAGAATGGAATGGGCTGGAGAAGATAGCTGACCTGTGTGGTGAATCCCGGCGGTGGTAGCGTATCGATCTCAAGCTTGATTTTCAGAGCTCGCGATCGATGGGCATCCTGGACCAAGCGTTCATCTGGCTCGATGACCAGTAGCTGGTTGTAGGTATTCGCCTTGAGAAAGGCGGAATGAATAGGGCTTTCGATCGCCTTGCCCTTCTGCTCAAAACGGACCGAGAAGCCAAAAGCGTTCAGCTCCCTCTCGAGAGCGTCACCATAGCCCCCGATATCGAAGTCCTTATCGGGACTGAGCAACGAGAAGTCCAAGTCTTCGGAAAAGCGGTCGAGTTCGTAGATGATGCGCAGGGCAGACCCACCGTAGAAGGCTGCCCGGTCGAAGAACTTGCTTCGCCATAGGCCCAGCAGAGCGATCTCTTGGATGATCTCTCGCAGCGCGTTGACACGATCTTCCAATCGATAGAGGGAGTAACGGTCTAGCATTCTGGAGATGGCTTCGTGCACGATCACCTTCCTCCCTTACGCAGATCCCGAACCACATCCGCGAGAATGCGGACGCGAGGTGAGCGGTACCGCTCCGCATACAACGATAGCTTGGTAGGATCCAAGCCCTGAAGGGCAGCAGGTTCTATGCGCAGAAAGTCCTGCAGGTAGTGGCGCATAGCCTTGCGGCTTCTGATGGCTGCTCCACGGTCACTGCGCACTTGGTCTGCCAGCGCCTTCTCCGGAATGGCAATGAGGAATGCGCGGTTCCTATCGATTTCCACGCGATCCATGCCAACCTGAAGGGCGGACATTGGAATGGAGCGGTAGGAGAACTGACCCAAGGGGGTAGAGAATCGGCGCGAACGGCCAGAGGTTACCGAAGTCACAGCTTCGACCCGCTCAGGAATCAGCCCGTGGTACTGAAGGGCGTATTCGAGCGAGATGTACGAAGGACCATAGATGAGATTGGCCAGTACCTCGCGTGAGACCGGCTGGCGGCGATATGCCTCTCCAAATACATAGATGCCCTTCTTGACCCGGATGATCAGGCCCTTGCGCAGCAAGTTGGTGATCTTATCGCGTGGGCGGGCATAGTCAGCCAGGGCACCCAGCAAGGCCTGATAGTCGAACTCCTCACGCTCGATCCTCTGCCTGATAGAGTCGGGCATCCGGTCACTCCTGATTGGATCCCAATCGCTAGGTCTCCCATAATCGACCCTAGAATGACATATCTTGCACTGTATGTCGACCAATTTCCGACTTAGTGTGTCAAATACGGCGCCCGTTTGCCAGGCGCACATCGCCACACGGCGGTGGGCCCCAGAGTGGGTTCGCCAGCGACAGGCGTGTGCCGTCCGGTAATAGATGAGCAGACCAGACCTCGTGCCGCTGGCTCCCCAAGTCAAGCCTGACATACCAAGGATCCGCACTCATCGCCCGCCTCCCTGTCTTGACCATCCCTTCGCGCCCAAGGCGAACACTCGATCTCTGCCCAACGCCTACACCCTGAAGACATCCCGCCAAAAGCCAGAAGACCGGGACAAAGAATGGCAGGCGAAGGGCATTGCCAAGAACCAATGCCCCTTGCCCGCCTCGAAGTCGTAGACGGTCAGATTGTGAAGATACTAGCGAGTCTTAGACCCTATCCTTGCCGCTCTACCTCGCCGACTGCCCTTATCGCACTAGGAGAATCCTTCTTGTGGCGACCCCTTCACGGGAGCGTAGCCTCACCAGGTAGGTGCCTGAAGGCAGAGACCTGCCCCGATCATCACGCCCGTTCCAATACAGATCCACACCGCCGGGTGTGGGCTGGCCATTGAGGAGGCTGGCCACTCGTCTGCCTTGCAGATCCAGGATCTCAAGATCTATGGGATTTGATAGCACCGACCTGAGCCGCAGGCTCATGCCTTCCGAAGCGGGTTGTGGCCAAACCTCGAACCCATGCGTCCACCTGGCAAACCTGTCCTCCACGCCCGATCCGGGCTCCTGCAGCGCGAGCAGCCAGTGGGGGTAGAGTCCAACTGAGATGGGACCCGGACTGAGTTCATCGAGGCTCAAGGTGTCGAAGACGCGGATTCCGGGGTTGGCATAGGTAAAGTCGGCAACGAAGAGCTGCCCGTGGCGCCGGTCGACCAGCAGGTGAGCATAGGCATACTCGCCACTTGTGATGAGCGTACCGAGATTCTCTCCTCCCGCAACGTCAAAGCAAACAATCGAAGTGGCCCATGTTTGGGTGAGCACTGATGCAAAGCCCCGGATTCCATTGGCCGTCTCCCATGTGCACAGGTCGCCCCCCAGAGTTTCCTCGGTCACAACAAAGCCAAGGCTCTGCTGGGTGTTTGGATCATAACGCTCGATGCCACCATCGGTGGCACCATAGTCTCCCACCTCGCCAATGAGGAAATCAGCCGTGAGGGGGTCGACGGCGATATAGGAGTTCGGATTCGTCGCCAGCAGGGGAAGCCCTTGCATGCCCGGAGTCTGTGGATCCATATCTAATAGTTCATTGGTTTGCAGGTCGATGACAGCGAGATAGGAAGGGTACACCGGGATCCACCAGTAATCCCTGTCCAGGCGCTGCAGAGTCACGTAGAGGTACCCGCCATGAATCGCCATGCCGTGCATTTCAGGCACCCCATCGCCATCTGCCAGCGGTGCCAGGTCGATGGTATCCGTATGATCGCCCGTGAGCGGATCTACCTCCCAGAGTTCGGGCCTGTCGTAGCGTGTGACGAATGCGCGATCAGCCTCTACGAAGCAAATGTCCTGCGGATTCGATCCCGCGCCCGTGGAGAACTGCAAGACAGTGCTAAAGCTGTCACCCGGATCCAGGACCTGGATATTGTCGGCTCCATAGCGGTTGACGACATAGACGAGTCCGTCGTAATAGCGAGCGATTGCGTCTGCATGTAGTGGCCCAAGGTTGTCGATGTGGTTCCATGGGGGG
>JAGMDA010000134.1 GCA_023128935.1 Candidatus Eiseniibacteriota bacterium
GCCCAGTCCTCGCCGAAAACGGGAACTTATTCTTGCGCGAGCCCTAACCCTAGCACCAGGATGGAGGGGATGCACCTGTCTGTAAGGGCCCCTGGCATCTGGGTGCGGGCGGGACCCAGGCTCCTAGGGCCCCAGGGCGCCGGCAGGACACACGGGCCCCCCCGGCATTTCGGCGCCGGCAAGAAGATCCACCGCGGCGTTGAAGATGACTGGGTCGCGCGCTAGAATCCGGCCTTGATAACTTGCTCTGCTGTAAGCTTGGATCCGCAACTCCAATCCCAACATGGGGGGGAGAGAGAGCCATTGGAAGCTCCGGGCGATTACAGGAAGATACGTCGAGACAAGCTGCGCTGTCTGCGGGAACGCGGCGTCGATCCCTATCCCCATACCTTTCACTGCAGCCACGGCTGCCAGGAGGTCCATGACCGCTTCGAGCAGCTTGCGGGGACGGAGGTCACGGTGGCGGGGCGCCTGCGCTCACTGCGGCTGATGGGCAAGGTTGCCTTCGGACACGTTGAGGACGCCTCGGGAACGCTACAGCTCTACATCCGTAAGGATGCGTTGGGCGCCGAGGTCTACGGGCTTCTCAAGCAGATTGACCTGGGGGATTTCCTGGGGGCGCGGGGCAAGGTCTTCCGGACCCGGATGGGCGAGGTGAGTGTTCAGGCCGAGTCGATCATGGTCCTCTCGAAGGCTCTCCAGCCCATGCCGATCGTCAAGGAGAAGGACGGTGTCGTTTATGATGCCTTCCGCGATCGGGAAACTCGCTACCGGAAGCGGTATCTGGACTTGATGGTCAATGCCGAAACGCGCGAGCTCTTTCGCAAGCGAGCCACTACGATCTCTGTTTTGCGCCGGTATCTTGATGAGCGGGGCTTTCTGGAGGTCGAGACGCCCATCCTGCAGCGGATCTACGGCGGGGGCATGGCCAGGCCATTCAGGACCCATCACCGCGCCCTTGAAATGGATCTCTACCTGCGGATTGCCGAAGAACTGCCGCTCAAGATGCTCATCGTGGGAGGGTTGGACCGAGTCTATGAGATCGGGCGGGTCTTCCGGAACGAGGGGCTCGATCGCCAGCACAATCCGGAGTTTACGCTGCTCGAGTTCTACTGGGCATACGCGGACTACCGCGATGGGATGGAGTTGGTGGAGGATCTACTTCGCCATGTGATCCGCGCAGTCACCGGTGATCTGACGTTGTCCTACGGCGGTGATGTAATCGATTTCTCAGTCCCCTTTGCGCGCCGGACGATGATGGAGCTGATCGAGGAGTCAACGGGGGTCGACCTGGTCGGGGCGGATGACGCAACGCTGCGCACGCTCTGTGAGCGCCTGGGCGCGGAGATGCCTGCGGGAACGCCCATGGGCAAGCGGATCGAGAAGATCTTCGATCTGGCCGTGGAGCCCAAGCTGATCCAGCCGACCTTCGTGATCGATCATCCCAAAGTTGTCTCCCCGCTGGCCAAGAGTCACCGGGATCAGCCCGACGAACTGGTGGAACGCTTCGAGCTCTTCATCGCCGGCATGGAGTTCGCCAACGCCTTCACTGAATTGAACGATCCTGAGGAGCAACGCCGGCGCTTTGAGGATCAGCTGCGCCAGCGTGAGGCTGGAGATGACGAAGCCCATCCGCTGGATGAGGATTTCCTCACAGCCCTTGAGCACGGGATGCCTCCCACAGCAGGGGTAGGCATCGGCGTGGACCGGGTGGTGATGCTGCTGACCGGGGCGCCCGCCATCCGGGACGTACTGCTCTTCCCGCACATGCGGCCGCAGTCGGAGGGCGAGACAGATCAGCCCCCCTCCGAGCAGCAGACTTCCGGCCAGAAAGGGTCAGCCAGCAGAGGAATGGAGCCGTGAGCGAGTCGATAGGCACACGGTCTGAAGAGATTATTGCAGTTTCATCAGCCATGAAACGGATCCTACTCCTTGTGGATCGGATTGCGCCCACCGAGAGCACAGTCCTCATTACGGGCGAGAGCG
The DNA here is from genome assembly GCA_023128935.1 of Candidatus Eiseniibacteriota bacterium. GTDB lineage: Bacteria > Eisenbacteria > RBG-16-71-46 > CAIMUX01 > WJJG01 > DAOVQB01. The sequence continues at coordinate 1,987 of JAGMDA010000134.1, forward strand.
GGACGGGCAAGGAGAAGGTCGCCCGCTTGATCCATATTCAGAGCAACCGCAGCCACGGTCCCTTCGTGCCCGTCAATGCCGGAGCTATCCCCGAGGCGCTCATCGAGAGCGAGCTGTTCGGTCATGCCCGTGGGGCCTTCACAGACGCGAAGGAAGCGAAGCGAGGACTCTTCGAGCTGGCTGACCGCGGGACGCTCTTTCTGGACGAAATCGCAGAGATGCCGCAGCTGCTACAGGTCCGCCTACTCAGGGCTCTGCAGGACGGGCAGATCCGGCCAGTGGGGGCGGAGGCGTCGATCAGGGTGGATGTGCGCGTGATTGCGGCGACGAACAAGGATCCCCGCAAGGCCATAGCGGAAGGAACATTCCGGGAGGACCTCTTCTATCGGCTGAATGTCTTCAATCTGCACATCGCGCCCCTGCGCCAGCGGAAGGAGGATATCCCCTACCTAGCCAATTTCTTCCTCGCCCGCTTCAGCAAGCGCCACCGGAAGGAAGTTCAGCATCTGACCCATAGGGCTTGGGGCATGCTCATGAACTACGAGTTTCCGGGGAATGTCCGCGAGCTGGAGAACGCGATCGAACGCGCAGTGATCCTTTCCGACGATGACACTGTCCGGGTTCGGGATCTCCCGCCCGAGATTGGTGAGCGCGGATTTCCGCGCCTTACAGCGGGGGAACCGGAGGCCGCTTACCCGGCCGATCTGACAATCGCGGA
>JAGMDA010000135.1 GCA_023128935.1 Candidatus Eiseniibacteriota bacterium
GCCGGGCTGTCGCGCGATTCGACGGCAATCTAACCCGAGTCGCTCGCAGCCTGGGGATCTCCCGCTCCACTCTCTGGAGGAAGATGAAGCGCTATGACATCGCAAATGTTTCAGGATAGAGCAGTCTTAGCCGTTCGATTTTGAAGCACTCCCCTCTGAGTCCCACAGCTAAGCCATCGTCTCCCGAAGTGCAGTCTTATAAGCTATTGTGATTGCGTCAGTTGAGGCCGTCGCCCTTATGGAGTCATTATGGAGGCATGGTGGTACGGGTCTTGCCTCGACTCGAATTGCGCCGTGTTCAACATGTACAAGGTATACCGGGTCGCATCTGTGCGATGGCCCGGATTGGCCAGTGCGCTCGGTGGGTTTGCGTGATGTATGGTAACCCGTCGGGAGCCATGAAAAGGGAGGGGGCGTCCACCATGGGCAAGATCATCGGAATCGATCTGGGAACCACTAACTCCTGTGTGGCTGTCATGGAGGGCGGCAAGCCCACCGTCATCCCCAATGCGGAGGGAGGCCGGACAACGCCCTCGGTGGTGGCCTTCAAAAAAGAGGGTGGTGAGCGTCTGGTGGGGCAGCCCGCCAAGCGCCAAGCTGTGACCAATCCAACCAACACCATCTCCTCGATCAAGCGTTTCATGGGGCGCAAGCTGGATGAAGTCGCAACCGAGATCAGCGAGGTTCCCTACCAATTGATCGCCGGGATCAACGGCCTGGCCACCGTGCAGGCTAGCGGCAAGGAGTACTCGCCACCCGAGATTTCGGCCATGATCCTTCGCAAGATGAAAGAGACAGCCGAAGCGCACCTGGGCGAGGAGATCAGGGAAGCGGTCATCACCGTCCCGGCTTACTTCAACGATAGCCAGCGTCAGGCGACGAAGGATGCAGGCAAGATCGCCGGGCTGGACGTCAAGCGTATCATCAATGAGCCAACGGCTGCGGCCCTGGCCTACGGGCTCGACAAGAAGAAATCCCAGCGGGTTGCGGTCTACGACCTCGGCGGAGGCACATTTGACATCTCTATCCTGGAGATCGATCCCGAATTGGGTACCTACGAGGTCAAGGCGACCAATGGCGACACGCACCTGGGCGGGGATGATCTGGACCAGCGCGTGATCGACTGGCTAGCTGACGAGTTCCAGCGGGAGCAGGGCATGGATCTGCGCAAGGATCCGATGGCCATGCAGCGCCTGAAGGAAGCGGCCGAGAAAGCCAAGACCGAACTCTCCGGAACCGTGGAAACCGAGATCACACTGCCCTACATCACTGCGGATGCTTCGGGTCCGAAGCACCTAACGCGCAAGCTGAGCCGGGCCAAGTTCGAGCAGATGGTCGATGATCTCATCCAACGCACTGTCGGTCCCTGCAAGCAGGCCCTCAAGGATGCCGGGATGGCAGACGTCGATGAAGTCATTCTCGTCGGCGGCTCTACGCGCATCCCCAAGGTGCAAGAGCTGGTCAAGGGCCTCTTCAATCGCGAGCCGCATAAGGGCGTGAATCCGGACGAGGTGGTCGCGATAGGCGCTGCGATCCAAGCTGGCGTCCTGGGCGGCGAGGTCAAGGATGTGCTGCTACTCGACGTGATACCTCTCACTCTCGGGATCGAGACCCTGGGTGAAGTCTCTACGCCTATCATAGAGAGAAACACGACCATCCCAACGCGCCGGACACAGGTTTTCTCCACGGCAGCGGACAACCAGACCACGGTCGAGATCCATGTGCTCCAGGGTGAGCGTCAGATGGCGAGGGATAACAAGACGATCGGACGGTTCCAGCTTGCCGGCATCCCGCCTGCGTTGCGAGGCATGCCGCAGATCGAGGTCATGTTCGACATCGATGCCAATGGGATCCTCAAGGTCTCTGCCAAGGACAAGGGAACCGGCAAGGAGCAGTCGATCCGCATCGAGGCCTCAAGCGGCCTATCAGAAGATGAGATCGAACGCATGGTGAGCGACGCCAAGGGGCATGCTGAAGAAGACCAGAAACGCAGAGAGTCGATTGACACACGCAACCAGGCCGATGCCCTCGTCTACGAAACAGAGAAAAACCTGAAAGAGATGGGTGACAAGCTGGACTCGAGCCTGAAGTCAAAGCTAGAGGGCGAGGTTGAGAAGCTCAAGACGGCGATCAAGAGCGAGGATCCAACTCAGATCCGCACCGCGATGGATTCCGTCCAGCAGGTCTGGCACGAAGCCTCAGCCAAGCTCTACCAGGAAGCCCAGCAGACTGCTGGTGCCGGTGCGGGACCAGGGGCGGGCGCGGGACCGGGAGCCTCGGCGGGTTCAGGACCGGCACAGGGAGCCGGTTCGGACGGGGCATCTAGTGACGACGTTGTGGACGCCGACTTCGAGGTTGTGGACGACAAGTAGGGCATCGGTGGCGGTGAGCCATCGCGAGATCGGATGTGGGCATCGGTGGCGGTGAGCCATCG
>JAGMDA010000136.1 GCA_023128935.1 Candidatus Eiseniibacteriota bacterium
TCAAGAGCCTCCACCTGTCACATATGCAGTCGTAGTCAAGGCAAGCACATATCAGGACCCCGATTGGGCCGCGGTCGTTGATGTGCTCCTTACACGCTATTGCGCCACGGTTTTCACCTATGCTGCGGATGTATGGGAGGTGCAGGGTCCGCTCGGTGATTACCATCCAACCCATATCGCCTTCGTGACCCAACCACTTGATGCCCATCGTTCCTTCGTGAACAACGCGCTGCGCCTGACAAGAGCCCTGGATGAAGACCCCTATGGTGATGCGCTCTGGGGCGTTATAACCGGGTATGATGCCGCCGATGCATACCGGGTCGCTTCAGGTCCGCCAACGATGACGATCTCCAATGTTATCCTGAATGATTGCGGCAGCCTCCTGAACTACGCGCATCGGGGCACATACTTCGCATGCCACATTTACAACTTTATGGTGGTCAAGCAGGAGAGCGGACAGCTCGATACGCTCTATGGGCCCACCGATTGCGTCGACACGCTCATCGCCATGCTGAACGACAATGACGTGGATCTCTTCATGACCGCCGGGCATGGGAACCACGACCAGTGGCAACGTCACTATCCCGAGGCCGGATATGAGGGCTTCTTCAGATCATCCGCAGGCCAGCTCTATGGCGATCCCTACAGCGGGCCCAATACGAACGCGAATTCCATCAATCCCAAGATCGTCTTCAATCCATACTCCTGCTTGGTTGGCAAGATCGCCAACATGAATTCGTTGGTTCCTGCGTGGTTCCATACAGCTGGGGCCTACCAATACGCGGGCTATATGGTTACGATCGGCTATTGCTACAACGGTAAGGGCGTCCACGAGTACCTCTGGAATCAGCAAGATAGGTTCACCTATGCCGAAGCCTGCTATCTGAGCAACCAGGCGTTGCTGTTCGACCAGATCAACCTCACACCTGGCGTGGACCAGAGCAATCTATCCTACGAGCGGGATGAGTTTGCCTTCTATGGCGACCCGGCGGGTGAAGCCAGACTAGAGCCCGAGATGGCGCCGCTCTACAGCGATGCATTCATGGTGACCCCCGGCCCTGGAGATTGCGACACAGTTAGGTGTGTGATCACTATGAACAGGGCCGGTCATCCGTGGAACTACGGCGGCAACCCGGCATTTGCATTCCCTCCCTTTGACATCAGTGAACCGGAGGTGATCTACACGGATGCCCACACTGCCGTCGTAACTGAGGAGTTCGTCCTACTCGATATCTGGAACAACGGAGATCCCGACTTGCAGCCAGGCGAGACGAGAGAAGTCATCTTCACCTGCAACCTCACCGCGAGCGGCATAGATGACGAGATTCCGCCAGGAGCGCTGCGCGCCGAGGTGAGTCTCTACCAAAACTATCCCAATCCATTCCATCCACAGACAACGATTTCGTATCGCCTATCAGAAGCAACCAGGATCTCGATCAAGGTCTATGATGTCAAGGGCCGGTTGGTTGAGACGCTCTATGATGATCTTCAGGAGGCGGGTCACCACTCCATGGTATGGAATACCGAGGGGGTAAATTCGGGCATCTACTTCTACCGCATCGCAGCAGACGGCTTCGAGGATGCCAGAAAATGCGTGATACTAAAGTAGTATCATGTGACCCAAGCAACCTTGAAAATTCAATGGACAGCGAAGAGATCTCAAGGATTGCTTACCTCGTGCGCACGAACTTGTCCAGGAGTTCATGGGCAACCTTGCCCTGGTCATCGCGCGCGGTGAGTTGGTAGAAGTAGAGGCCGTTGGCTACCGCGTCACCGTCGTCGTCTCTTCCATCCCAAACGAAGTGACGCTGGCCTTTGGCATGTGGCAGGTCTCTCGCCTTGAAGATCCGACGGCCACTGACTGTATAGATGCAGAGCCCCACTCCGCTGGCATGGCGCGAGAGCTCGTAGACGAGCGTGGAACTCTCCGCAAAGGGGCTGGGGATCCACTGGCAGCTGTTGAAGCGCAGGCCGACCTCCCCGATTTCGGCCTGCAAGGTCGCGAGCGACTCGATGCTCTGATCCCACTGCGTGACCATGACTTCAAATGTGACCGGACCATCGGCTTGACCGCTGAGATCCACGAAGCGCAGGGTCCACAAGAAGGCGCCGCCTTCCTCCTGATCCACCTCGGCTCCTTCCATTGCCAGCGGCTCTCCGTTGACCAGAAGCTCAAAATCCCCCTGCGACAGATGCGCCCCGGTCCGGATCGTTATGGCCGGACGGGAATCGCGCTGGAGGATCGAGCCCTCTGACAGGGGAATCATCTCCTCGCCGGCCAGCTCGTAGAAGGCGATGGACATGGGGATGCGCACTCTGGCCTCACGTTCGCTCCCATCGTAGTCAACCGCGCGGATCACTATGTCGTAGGGCCGGCGCTGCACTTGGGTACAGTACTCAATGGCCATGCGCCGGTCATCCGGGTCCTGCTCCTCCACTACATGCAAGAGGCTCTCGGGCACGGCCCCGTCGTGGTCGAAGACTTGCGGCAAGGTCACATGGCTCTCATCAGAGAGATAGATCACCACCGCCAGGCTGTCATCCTCCTCCCGGTCGCTCACATATTCAACCACCTCGCTCGTCCCGCAATCCCACTCCGCGCCATTGAGCGATAGGCGAATCGCCGGCGGTGCGATGCCGATTCGCAGCGCAGGATCACCAAGCAGCATGTAGGTCACCCTTTGCGCCGAGAAGTTGAGCGGCTTGCACTTGGTCTGCGTGACCAACTCCCCCAAGCGCCACCGCGTGCGGCCCAGCTCATCCTGCTGGGGATCGTGGAACATCGCCTCGAAGAGCTTATCTTCAAAGTCATGCCCGATGGCCTCGTAGGTGACCGATCCGATCGACGCAATGGCAGCCCGTGGTTCCCTGGGGCAGCAGAACATCAGCGCCTCGGCCAAGGCATCACCCCGCCTTCCATGCTCCTCGTGGTGCGCGTAGTCGGTAAGATGACAACCGCATCCGACAAACACAAAGGGCTTGCCGACATTGCTCAGGTCTTCCACATCCGCCAGATTGCTGTAGCTGCTCTCGAGCACGAACACCCTCTCATGCGCCACTTGCTTGCGGTGCGAATGACCCTGGAAAGCCCAGATGAGCGCTCCCTTGCTGAGAGATGTCTCCAGCATGGGATTGACCTCATCCCCACCGTATTCCTGGCTGGGCACAAAGGGAATGACCCTAAGGCTATCCAGGACAACATTGCCCTGATCATCCCGCAGGCAACGCGTCGAGTCCTCTGGATCCTTCTTGCACCTACACAGATCCACCACGGAGTCCATGACCACGTGTTGAAATAGAAACTCGACCTGGAAGTGAGAGAAGGTGGAATCCTGGAGGATCCAGTTCCCGCTCCGCTCGGTAATCCAGCGGAAATTGTGCTCGGTGTACCTGTGGCGGTAGTTCGCGGGATCGCCCGAGAAGGTCCCATCGGAGTGCAGGATCACCCGATTTCTCCAGGGCGCCGTCAGATCGTCCCGCTCATAGGCGAGCACTTTGGAGACATAGGTGTCGAACTCCTCTTCGGTGCCGCAGGGGACGCGCCCCACGTGCATGTCTATGTCTCCGGTCATCTGCTGCGTCCAATCATCAAGCAACCGGTTGACATACCAATGGTCACACGAAATGACTTCGGTGTTCGATCCGTATGAAGGGCCCGGCACGGTCATGACGGGCACGTAATTGCTGTCGGAGCGATCGCCCTCATTGCCCAGCGTATGGCCAGCGATCTCATTGGATGCATCTCCCGCCAGCAGAAGATACTCCGGAACCGGCGTGCTCCGACGCCACATGCGCCGCAGCAGGCGCTTGATCGCATACGGATGCCGCCGCCCACCGCTGTATGTGTCGAAAACATCCTCAACTGGCGCCCACAGGACGTTGTGACCCTGGGTTTCCCGATGGGAAAGCAGTGGCTCCAGATTCCCCGCGAAACGGCGAGGGTAGATAGCGATGTAATCTTCACCCGAGAAGCCGGTGAGGGCCTCGCCTGGCCTGCGTGAAATTGCGCTCTGATCCAGGCGGTCCAGCCCCGAGCGCTCGATGAAGAGGAGCTTCCTGGGAAAGGTTGCGCCATCGTACTGGACGCGCAGCGTAAGCCACCAGTGCGACGACCCAGGTTTGTCGAACTGGAAGTCCTCGGGTCTTAGCAAGACAGGAGACAGTGGATCTGTGATGTCAAAACCGAGGATCTCGGGAGCCTCAGTCCCTTTCATAGTCTTAATCCTCAACTCCTGCACCCCGGAGAACTCCTCTATGTTTGCGTCAAGGCGGCCGTCGCTATCGAGCCAGAAGTACCCCAGGTAGGTCACCTCCGCCCAGTCGATCCCAATGTAGTTGCCATTCACGTTGTCGATCCCGTCACCTTCCGTGGGCAGATAGATCTTCAGGTAATTGCGGCCCGTGTTGAGCTTGTTCGGGCTTGTGAGCTCCTCCTCCCCCACACAGATCAGCGTGTCGTGCGAACCAAAGACCGCGTATGGATTCCCCGGAAACGCCCAGAGTGTGTCTCTCTCACCCACGGAGCCCGGCTCGACCTCAGGCGTGGACGACAGCCATAGGCGGGGGCGGTGGCGGCCGCTACCGTCGACCTTTTTCTGCCCCTGCAGATGCACGCAGAGCTCCACGGGTTTACACACGTTGGGCAAATCGAGCGCCACGGCCTTGAAGGGACGCCACTGGATTCCGCCTATCCAAGCATCCCGCGGCGTCCAGTTGTAGTGATCGGTCCCAAAGGAGAAGGGATCCCCCAGGTTGGAGTTGTTGTCTGCGTGCGCTACGAACTCCATGTAGTACAAGTTTTCTTCGAAGTGGATGGTGCGCTCGAATGTGATTCGAGGCGCAAGCGCATCCCCCTCGTACCAGGCCGAGATCGAATCCATCCGCGCGCCGGCACCTTCCCCGCCCACGAGCCAGTAGACATTGC
>JAGMDA010000137.1 GCA_023128935.1 Candidatus Eiseniibacteriota bacterium
GGCCGCCGTCTCGGCGGCCTATCCTTGTCGCGCTCGACCGGCTTATTAGGATGATTCCTCCCTCATCGACAGTTGAACATTGTCCCAGAAATACAGGCGACTGGATGAGCAGGACACAGCCCTGACAGGTCCATCGTGCGAGACAACGAAACCCACAGATTGCTTGTCCTCCGAACAATAGCGAATCATCGAACGGTGGCGTGTCCCAAAGCGCAGAAGATCCAGACGTCGCAATTCGCCTTTCGTCGGGCTTGAGTGCCTGGCCCGGTAGGCTTGACACTTGCTATCTCCCTTTGCAGTGATCTCGCATCCGAACCCGTGAACGACTAGATCGTAGTCGAGGAGCACAAGACCATCGACTCGTGACAGGGAGGCAACATAGGCGATGGCGCCAGAAAGGGCATCACATGCGTCGTCATGAAGGTTCTTGGCATGGGCGTTGTCGAGGTACAATCCAGTGTGGATAGTATCTGCATCACCATCGACCTGCTCAAAGATGCTGTCGTAGCTCTCATCCTCAATCGCACACGAAGAGGCCAGATTCTCAAGCAGATGCGGAAGACGGTCGTAGACGACAGCGTACTTTGTATTGATCTGTGAGTCACTTGGGGAGTCCGCAAACAAGAAAGCGCCACCGTGGCCGAAGCTCCGGGCTCGCAAGAGAATTCGTCGGATGGTCCTGATCCACTGGCTATAGGCATATTCCAGAATCTCGGGTTGGAACTCATAGCCCTCGTGAGAGATGCTTGCTGAGATGTTGTCGACATGCCTCTCAAATCCGGCCCGGAACTTTTTCTGGATAGCCGAATTCAGAAAGACATCCACGGAGTCCTCAAGGAGGTGATCACCGTTCAACTCAGCGATGAGTACAGTTTCGTTCATGACCACAAGATGACCGGGACCAAGAACCTGGACATGGAACGCGCCCGGCGGACTCCAGCCACCTTCTGTCTCATGGTTAAGCATTGATTGAAAACCGCCCTGCTGGTCAATCAGACCCCATATCTGGAGTTCTTTCTTGCGGTTTGGATAGACTACAAGGCAAGAACTGCCAGGATCCGCAGCAAGTGCGAGTTTCGCGAGCTGAGTCGCGGCATACTCAACTGGGTTGGCAAACAGCGCAACTGTCCACCGGGGATCGCGGATGTTCTCCGGGGGATCCGGGTCAGGGTTCTTTGGATCTACGAATGAGATGGAACACGTGATTGGCGTGCCCTCTTCCTTGCGCATACTTGTGAGGTACAGTGTGTGGAATAGCTCATCGAGGATGGCAATGGGCGGACGCTGAGGTTTATTGGCTAAGCGGCCGTACACGTATATCGCGAGGTCGTGAGGTGTCTGTCCTGGCATAGGCTACCCGTCCTTGTCCGGTAGATCTTATCTCTCTGTCATCCTAACGAGTGTGTAGAATAGCACCTCCACACGATCTCTGAACCGTCCCGCGCACCCAGGAGATCATCCCCAAGTTCCATGGGCTTTGTCAAGTGGTGGCTGCGAATACTCTCTAGCGCACAGACCTCCTCCATTGCGTTGCCCAGGCCATGCGTTCCCGGGGGCTTCCGGCTCCCCTTCTAGGCGGCGACTGCCGCGAAGCGCGGTCCATACCGGACCAGCTTCATTAGATTGTGCACGATGGCGAAGAGCTTCCACTGCGTGTCCACCTTCGTCTTCCCTCGTAGACTGAACCGGTTCAGACCCAGTGCGTGACACACGTTGGCGAACACCGGTTCCACGATCCCCAAGCGCCGACTATACAGGAACCGTCCTCGCGGTGTATCGAACCGCTCGATCATCCGCTCCGTGTACGACTTCGTGCCCTTCGGTCCGCGACCCTCGAACTTCGTCACCTCTCGGGCTGGGGTCCGTTCTTTCCGCAGGCACTTCCTGCGCATTGTACAGACCCGGCAGTCGGTCTTCTTGCTCATGTAGGAGATGCCGTGGTAGCCCTGGTGCGTCCGGAAGTTGCGGTTCTTCACATACAGCTCCTTGCCAGCCGGGCAGATGAGCTTGCCCTTGGTGGGGTCGAAGGTAAAGTCGTCGGCGCTGAAGTACTTCTTACCCTTGAGCGTGCCTTTACGATCAACCGGCCGCTTGTAGCGCCCTGCATCGACGAAGGCCGGGTCCCGCTTGCGAAAGTTCGTGTCCGGTAGGTAGGCATCGATCCCTTGCTCAAGAACCAGGCGTGTATTGGCCGCACTATGATATCCGTTGTCTGCCACTAGCACTTTTTCGCGCAGTGGGTCGCCCGCTTCTCCAAGGGCCGGGAGGTTCTCCCGGACGCCCGCGAGCATCGGTTCCAGAAGTCTCGTTTCCTGCCCCTCTCCGAAGGTCTCGGCATGGACAATCCCTTGGTGCTTGCTGTCAGCCGCCGCGACACCATTGTAGCCCTGAACCAGGCCATGGGCGCAGGGCATCTTGGCGCTCTCGTTGTCAGTGATGTCGCTCTGCTTGATGTTACCGCGCGGACCCCGCTTGTCCTCGTTCTCGGCTAACCACTTATCGAGCTTTTTCTTATGCGTCTGGAGGCACTCTATGGCCTGCCTTTCCTTCTGTCTCATTCCGCCCCTGGCATGGTTCTCCTTGCTGTCGTCGCTTTCTTGGTCCTGCTGGCCATCGGTCTGCCGGTGCTTCTGGAGGAGGACCTGGATGGAGCGATCGATCTCGGCGCTGCGGCGTTCGAAGTCGGCGCGGGTCCCGCTCCATTCCTTGGCGCAGTTTGAGGAGATCTTGCAGCCGTCGATGGCAAGCATCTGTTTGCCGATGAGTCCTTCTTGGGTGCAGAGCAGAAGGACGTTGCGGAACAGGGGCGTGATCTCCTCGGCCATGGAGGAGATGAAGCTGGCGACGGTGGTGAAATGGGGCTCCGAATCGGCGGAGAGGGCCATGAAGAGGATGTTCTCACGGCATGCCTGGGCGATATCTCGAGAGGAGGTGATGCCGCGCGAATAGGCGAAGAGGACGATCTTCAGGAGAACCGCCGGGTCGTAGGCGGGTGCTCCGGTTTCATCGTTGTGGAACTTGTGGTGAAAGATGGAGAGGTCCATCTCGTCGACCATCTGATTGAGGGCGAACTCGAAGGTGCCGGGTTGGAGCTGGCGCGTGAAGTCGATGGGGATCATCTTGGTTTGGGCGTAGGAGTAGTGTTTGAAGCGTGGCATTAGGATCTCCTTATACAGATGAGGGCCGAGGGGATCTTATTTTGGAATGGGGGTCCGGACAAGGGTTTTTCTACGGACTCATCTCTGAAAGCGCGTCCCCCGTCCACTGGTTTCTTTCGCACATCCACCCACACGTTTCTGAGAATTCGAATGGGGGCGAAAGCGCTGCCTCTGTCTTGGTGCTACATGCCACCACCTCCAAGCAATCCATGCCTCGCAGGTCTCCATGAACTCCTCCCGCATGTAATCAAATCCCTCAATCCGGTCTCGCCGTATTCATCTCTTCGCCGTCTTTGCGGCATGAGGACTTTCTGAAAGGGTGTCGCAACGTTCGAACCTCCGGGGGTTCAGAATCTGTTCGCGCTTACCCCTTCATCGACGAAACCCTCTTGGCCTCCGGTTCCCGATAAGGTTCCTTCTTCGTCAAAACCCAGTAGGTAGCCTCTGCCAGATGACGTCCCCCCCCACCTATGGCCTTCGTGTGTCCCCTCCGCCCCGCGATGCGCTTGTACAATCGACTGACATGACGATATGGATGGCGCCCGCATTGCCTGCAGTTGGCGTTCGCTGCTTCGATTTAGGCCCATTTCAGGTAATGATTAGCATCGGACCGCAGACGCCCGCAACGCGACTTACCGCCGCTGGAGTGGACCCTAGCCCTAAAGGGTCATTAATCTATGCCACTTTGTCCAGGGCGGCGAGCAAGGAATCGTAGCGATCCTCGATCTGATGGGAGGCGGGGAGCCTCACCGTGCGTCCGGTCGCCAAGCTCAGCAGGCGGCCCGCCACATTCAACCACTCGAACCGCGCGGTGCTGATCGATTGCAGCGCAAATACTGTCGTCCGCTTGCGCGTGCGACGCGAAGGTGAGTCAGCGATTGCCAGCTGCATGTCACGATACAGGTTGTGGGCGATAACGCTCAGCCACTGCCGGGCACTGTTTGCGCCGTAGTGGCGAGTGGGGACGGTGTCAAAGGCAAAGCCGGTCTTCAGTTCGGCATAGGTCTTCTCCTGGGCACCGCGCCCCGCCATGTAGTACCAGAGGTTCTTCAGGTTCAGGTCCTTGTTGGTCGCCACGACCGAGTATTCATAGGTGCCGTCATCGGGTGAGAAGAGATCGAGTTGATAGTTCTTCCGCGTGCGGTGATACACCTTCTTACGATAACAGACGATGGGAAGCACGATTCCCCATTTGGGAATCTCCAGGATCGTCTCGAAGCCTGATACACCGCGGGCAACCTTCGACCAGCGAACCCGCTTCTTGATCTTCTCCCTGATCCCCAAGGCGCGCCACATCGGCACCTTCACGGCGAATTTGCAGTTGCGATTGACCAACAGGTGGAGGATTTCGGGCAGGAAGAACGCGGCATCCAGACGAAACTCGAGTTTCACCCGCGGACCAAGTTCCGTCCGCAGGTCGCGGATGAGCGTCTGTAGGAAGGTCAGGGAGCGCTTGCCATCATGGATATTCCCGGGTCGATTCTTCACCTGCAGGATCTGACTCGTCTGGGCCAAGTGCGCGAGGATCGGATAGTAGCTCGGCACCTTGCGATGGTGGGGGTTATGACCCCGGAATGCCCAGGCTACCGTCAGCCCGGTGGACACCACGCTACCGTCCACATCGATGGTCAAGGTCCGCAGACCGAGGTTGCGTACACGATCCAGGACGAGTTGCATGTTGAAGCGGGCGAAGCACTCCAGTGACTTACTGTTGAACTGCCGCAGCCAACGGCTGAGGGTTCGGGCAGTGGGTATGCTCTGCAGACCGGAGAAGCGCTGCATTATCGGATCCCGCATCAGATACTGGGTGTGGCGCAACCGCCTGCCACCGATACTGATCAGCGCCACCATGAGTCGGATCATGGCGATCCATGGGTAGTCACCGCGCAACGAGATAGAACCAAAGGCATCTCGCAGCCGACCATTGAGGTCCAACTGCCGCAGATAGCGCATCAGGATCTCGAGGCCGGCAAAGGAAGTGAGGCGTTCATCACCGAACTGGATGGCAAGATCGCCATTGACACGACGGCTCAAATCGCGCTTTCTTAACCTCATTGGGAATGGGCTCTCCTTTCTTGTGTTCTTCGTTTCGGCAATTACGAATAGACACAGGTAGAGCCCGTTTTCAATATCTTCTTGCGATATCAGTCCAGATTTATTGACCCTTTAGGGCTAGGTGTCGTGCCACCGTAGGATGACAGGTGCATCGCAGCAGGAAAACGATCCACACGACCCACTTCTAAAGCGATAACGATACCGAGAAGGAAGCCCACACCTGGCAACGTCATCAATAACTTGATCTCCTCGGTCTCCTCAAATAGCTCTCTCATCCGCCTCTCAAACTCCCCGATACGTGTCTCGACATCGTCCAGCTCCTTCAATAACTGGCGCGTCGCGTAAGCCGTGTGCGGTGGAAATTGCTTCACACGTTGGTCGAGCATTTGCCTACCCTTGATGCCAAAGATATCACTGATCCCCCTGATCGTTAGACCATACTTCGCCAGGGTGGCATGGATCCGGTTCTTAAGCTGCGTGCGCTGTCGGACCAGGACCATCCGCGTCCGTGGAAGATCGCGTTTATCTCGAAGATCACCAGGAGGAATCCAAACGACCGGAAGGGTCCCATTGCGCTGAAGTCGATTCATGCCCCGCGCGTCGAGTTTGTCGGTTTTGTTGATCATTCCCATCATCAGCTTCGCCTTGCGAGCATGCACCAAGCGAGGCTTAAAACCGGCCGCCTCGATCTCGTCGACAATCCAGTACCAGTTTCCGATGGTCTCCACGGCTACCGGGGATCCCGCCTCGCAATTACTGAGAAACTTTCGCAGCTCACCTCTCACAAGCGGGATTCTCGTCTCTCGGGGTTTGCCATTTCCTACTTCCTATACCGAGGCAAGGGTGTAACGCTTGTGGGAATCGAATGCGATACACTGCATCTTACTGCGCCTCCTCCTTGTGGCCTTAGCCCTATTTGCTTCGAGCGCAGGATACCCACCTTAGCTCGAGGGCGCAGCGCTTTCATCTCATCAACGTTTGGGTGAGCGGCGGGCCGCCACCGCTAGCTTGGCGCGCGATGGGCGCAAGCCCATCGCGTGACAGCCGGGGAAGTCGGTTCCCGTTCTCTCAACCCAGTGGTTAGGCCGCCAAGTATCCAAGCCACTTCCCGAGTCCAGGATCATTACTTCACGAAGACATCCAAGAAACTACCTTCGTTCAAACGGATCGATCGGTCAAAGTCAAACTCAACCTCCAGCAAGACACGTATCATCGGCCCAGTATAGACGTAGCCTGTATACTCACAGACCTGACCTGTGACCAAGTGGCGATACTCTTACACATATGCCCCTCGTGCTGGATCATATTCCTTGAAGCGTCTCTCTATCTGCCCTTCTGCCCCTTCCTCGATTACTTCTTTCACCTCGCTCATTGTTAATACCCTCAACACACCGTCGCGGTACTCAACTGCGAGTCGACCCTCAGGTTTCAAGGCCTGATATACTCTGTCGCGAAATTGCGAGAAGTCTTCGTGGGGGAAGTGTAGAACAGCATTGCCCAGGCAGACAGCAAAATCATATTCTTCGTTGCCAAGGGGACCAGTGAGAGCGTTGCCTTGGATGAAGGTTATCCGGGAACGACGCTTGGTGGCTTCTTCGCGGGCCATGGCGATCAAGTATGGGGCAAGATCAATCCCTGTGACGTTGGCTCCTTGGTCTTCGAGAAAGAAAGCAATGGCTCCTGCCCCGCAGCAAAGGTCCAGCACGCTATCACCAGGTTGAAAGAAGGAGGTTAGCACTGAGCTGATCTGCTCTACGAACTCGGCTCGCTCTTCAAGGGTGTGTTGATTCGCAAACCAGTCAAATACGGGAATGGATTCATCTTGGTCCATACCTTCTCCTTCCCGAATAGCGCTATTGATAGAAAGCAGGCCGGCGGCCTAACCAACAGCAGCACCAGCGTGTGGTGCATGCACATGTTCGGCCCCCCGTCCAATTTGGTGAGCACTGAGCCTTTGTCCGCTACGTCCGTATCACCAATTCCTAGCCTTGGATTGTCGTCTTTGCGTTCCCAATTCTATCCAAGACCCAGGACCTGACAGCTCCATGTCGAACGCTACCATGAGCGAATCAAAAGCCCGCCCATGAGCCATTGCTCACGCCAGCATCTTCTCAGTCGCAGTGTCCAGGGCACGATCTGCTACCTGCGCCCATTTTGCTCATCTGTTGTCTCACTCTAGTTCTATTGAGCATCCTAGCATGCAGGCCATGGCATACCTTGCTGCCCTCCAAGGATGCGCTGCGACTGCGACAGACACCCTAATTGGATCCTGACGCCCGTGACTTCCTCGCGTGACCATACGGCCTCGCCCTCGAGATCCAGGCGGAGCTGGATTGGCGGCCTCAAGTCGGTACCAGCCTGCGCGGCAAGGACAACGATTTCTGACACTCGAGCCTTAGCCACATCTTCGCAACCCTCGATGACGTTCATGTGCTCGATCACCAGCCTCATCACTTCTGCGCTGGTGCCGCTGGTCACAACACCCCCGCCGAGCGGCATGTAGACGCCGCCACTCGGCACTTGAACGATGGGGTCTATACCGGCCTTCCGCAGCTTAGTGATGTCCATAGTGGACGAGTCAACAGGAAGGCTTCGCACGCGGGGGAGAGAACATGTACTCATCATGTCAGGCCAGTTCGACTGAAGGATGCCGAGAAGAGCGCGGTCCGAGAAGCTCTGATGATCCCGAACGTCGATGAGGTAGACCTTTTCTGATGTCACGCGGGCGAAGAGGAGCTCGCCCGTCCGTCCCACGAGGCCTAACGCTTCTGCCCTCTCACCCAAATGGAAGTGCTGGATGTCCCAGTCGTTCAGCAGCGCATCGTTGAACCAGGGCTTCTCAAGCCTGGTGCTGAGGTGAGGGTTCAGGTCTCCTCCAGAGGCGATCTTACTTTCGAGAAGCTGGAGTCCCTCCATCCGATGCGAGTGGCAACTGAACTCGCGGGAGCGCAACACCCGTCGCGGCCGTCGTGGGATCAACCGCCGCACGAGGTTGAAGCACTGCTTCGCCACTTCCCGAGCCGTTTCAGCTGGCAGCGCCGCTGGGGCCCCTGCAGCTTCCAATCTTTGCAGTAGGATCAGCCGCCAGTCGTCAAGGAAATCGATCTCTACGTCCACAGCGTCTCTCCGTGGGCATGCAGCATTCGCAACGGACAGTGGTCGATGGTGTCGAGTGGGCGAACGCTTTGTTCGGTGTCTACGCACATCGCTCGGTCTCTGCACCTGGGGCGTCATGGGAGAGTGATGACACGGAAGGATCCCCTCCCGACGACCGCATAATGGATGATGCCTCCAACAGTTGGGTTGAAGTTCTCTACTTCCCGGATCACCGCTTCAGCATTATGCACAAGCGCCTCGATTAACTGACGCTCATCCCCCGGGTTTTCCAGTCTATTGCGACGATGGAACGTGTTGGCGGTCAACCGAGCAAAGCGGGCCATGGCATCTTGATCTTCGCCACCCAACACGATGTAGGATCCAGGTCCTTCGCCCGATGTGGATGCCGGTCCACCGTCACTCGCAATTGCCCCCGCCAGGACGGGTTTGGCTCCGATCAGGCCTCCGACAACGAGCGCGACACGCATTGCGGGATGCGATCGATCCACATCAGGAGCGAGGTGTGCCGCGAAGCACGACCATGCTGCCTGGGTCGCATCCCGGACAGCGGCCTCAAGTGCCGCCAAGGTGCGGATCCCGCCGATCCGGTTCCGCAAGTAGGGAACTGCCAGGTCGCTGGCCTGCTGGATGCCAAATACGACCGCGCCGAATGCGCCAGGCAACTCATGCAACTTGATGGCATCATTCTGAACATCATTTCCCGGGGCAAGTGGCGTCACGCTCCGGCCATCCGCCACAAGGAGAGCACCTCGATCGAAGGCGACAGCGATGCCAACGCTCATACTCTCTGGCTCCCCCGTATGTCCGCACACGAAACGCCGGCCACCGGCCGCTTGGCCCTGTCGCTGTCTGAATCGCCCGGGGAACCCGCAAGCCTCAGCAAACTGGCTTCGACGACCCTTGTTTCCAGAGACTGTGCAGTCGACCACTCCCGGGGACGCCGCATGGGGAGCGTAAGACGCTTGTTCGGCTTCCTCCTGTCCTCTCCAGGGAGCCGAGCACGCCACCACCCTGGGGACGGCATTCCTTCCGATGATTGGCTTGAGTCCCCCATGCTGACAACTATCCCCTCTTCTTGCGGAGATCGATATTCGTCTTGCCGCACCCGCAACGGACCGCCTCGGGCGTTTCCCTACTTGGCGACACACGGAGATACTCACCGCAGTCCGAGCAAGTGAATCCACCCAATAGTTCCCGGAAGGCCATTGCTACGGGCGCGAAGTCCTCCTTGGCCAAGTTGTCCCACGAGTTATAGTGGACGGCGACGTTCACCTGCCACTGCTCCGCCTTCGAAGTGTCCGCCAATCGCGCGAACTCCGACTCCCGGGCGGAAAGCTGTCCGATAACCTCTCGATGGTTCCAGGAATTGGCAGCTTCCTTAGCACGACCGTATAGCTTCCGCATCTGTGCGATAGCAGCTGGTAGCAGCTCACCGAGCTGATACTGAGCGTCACCATGGAACTCCACCGGCGCACGCAGTCTGTGGCACACCTCCGCCGCAACGTACTCGAGGTAGTGTCGGAGAAGAGCGGCAGCTGCTCGCACGTCGTTTCCCTTCAGATGGTCGTCGATCTCCGTCCACACGTCCCGTTCATCCCATTGAGCCGGGCCGAGGTCCACGCTCCAGTTCCTGAACTGCACCGCGGACCGCCCCGCGATGAGTCCCGCGGTCTTCATATGGCGAAGCCAAATCGGGTCATGAGTCGTCATGATGAACTGTGTATTCGGGAACTCAGTCTTCAGAAGCGCACACACCTCGCGACGATGACCAGCGTCCACGGACATGAGAACGTCGTCGAGCACTGCTAGCGTGAACCCCGCGCCCTGGACGTGCCTCATAAGTGCCAGGTACAAGCACAAGCCCATGCTGTCTTGGTGGCCCTCACTGTGATACGCACCCGGCGGAAAGAAGCCGCGGCCATAGAAGTCGACGTCGAGACCGAGTTTCCCCATCGAGGGTACGAGCTTAGCGTCGAACTTGTCTTCATCGTCACGATTGGCGGATCGGTAAAGCGCCGCGAAGTCCTTCTCGACGTCCGAGTAGATCCCTGCGAGAACCTTGTCACTGGTGACGGCGTAAATGTCAGACACCTGCCGCGCGCTTTGAGCCTGCTCTTTGGCAGCCTGTTGCCTTCGCGTTGCGTCGCGCCAGACCCGAAGCCGCTCCTGCGCAAGCGTGAGCCACTCGCGGGCCGCGTCCTGCTTTGTCGGTTCAGGGAGGACAGCGACTGCCTTCTCGAAGTCGCCAATCGCATCGAGGGCGGCCTGCGGTACGATCGGCACGTTCGAGAGGACCGTGATCGTACCGGCCAGCGGTAGGACGGTGGCCAGCCTGTCAGCGGCGGATTTGCAGTAGGCGCTATAGTCGCTGGCTCCCTGCATGGCCAAAGGCGGCGTCGCGAGCGCGGCATAGCGGACCAAGGCGTCGATCGCGACCTGCACCTTCCGGAGGAGCACGATCAACGGAGCGATTTTTATTTCCGCTGCCATGCGCTTGCGCGATATCTCCCTCAAGTGGTGGAGCTTGGCCTGAACATGCTTCTTGAGTTCGTCCAGGTTCCAGGCCGTATCGCAGAACGGACACGCTTCGGCCTCGACGATTTCCATTCCTGTCGCATAGAAGGCCTCTCGTTTCACGCTTGCCGCAACCACCGGATCATCGGCGAGAGCAGTGAGATCAGCCGTCACTTCGGCAACGCGCGTGCTCGTGGGGGCACTGGCAATCTCCGCGAACGCCTCGCGGGTGGCTCGGATGTCTGCCAGGGCTTGGGCCTTAGGAATGCGCTGCGGCTGAGCCGGTCCTGGCGCCTCTATTCCGTCCTTGAGAGACGTTGCTTCTGCGAGGTCTGAAAGCGCCGGGAGACTGAGGATCGCGCGCTGGGCGTTTGCGGCGGCGAGCACCTTCTCCGTTGTCAGTTCGGGCATCCCCAGCACACGCAGGAGGTTGTCGCGGGCCTGCGCGGCGACTGTGCCGAGGGGGATCAACTGCTTCTCGCAGCTGTTTGCGATTTTCTGCAGACCGACTCGGACCTGCTCCACCTGATCGAGGCGGAGGAGCGCCTGGACCTCCTCCGCGCGTTTTCCGGGCGTCGCAAGCACGTACCGGATCAACTCTCGTCGGGAGAGCACGATCTCGGAATGCGCCTTCACTTGCCGGAGCACTTCGAGCACCGCGGGATCACGCGGGGTTACACTGGCAGTCGCCGGTGTCTTCAGGCTCCGCTCGATCGTGACGGTCTTGCGCAAGCTGGGGATCGTGACCCTGGCCGTTACACGCGCTGTGTCGGGATCGTTCCGCCTGTCTACATGGGGCCCGTGCTGCTTGAGGGAGACATCGCCCTTTCCCTCTCCCGAGAGGCGGGAAACACTTCCCGTGAGGGCGAATTCCAGAGCGTCGACCACGCCACTCTTTCCGGTGCCGGTGGGACCACAAACGGCGAAATTCCTCCCCTTGAGGTCCAGGGTCAGATCGCGGATTCCGCGAAACTCCTTGATCGTAATGGACTCTACGCGGATCACGGCAGTGGCTCCTCGCCCAGGACGGCCGCCTTCAGCGCCCTCTCCGTGAAGGTCTGGTCTTCCAAGAGGGTCTTGCGAAGCCGTGCGATCATCTCGGCCGACACGGCCGTGGCCCCAAGGGCCTGAAGGAACCCCTCAAAGACCTGGGCGGGAACCTCAGGTATTCCCTCTACTTTGGGTAATGTGGCCATTTGGCATGCTTCCGGTCCATGTGATTCTCTCGTGCCGAACGCTTTGATGAGCGGCGGGCCCCGCCGCTCGTCCTGGCGCGCGACTGGCGCCAGCCAGGCGCTTGACAGCTCCCCCATTTGCGTCCCGTCCGCTCAATCAAGTTGATACTCATAGAGGCCTCCCCCTCGGCAACCCTCACAGGTATGCTGGGGCGCGGAAAACCCAAAACCCTCATGAAAGGAGGAGACCCCCTGAGATTCTACAACAAGTCACACCAACATCATTATGGAATCGATCTCCACGCCCGATCGATGTACGTCTGTATACTGAATCAGGAGGGAGAGGTCGTGCTGCACAAAAACATGCCCGCCGGACCTGAGCCATTCCTGCGGGCCATCAAACCCTTCCGTGAAGGCCTCGTCGTGGCGGTTGAGTGTATCTTCACCTGGTACTGGCTCGCCGATCTCTGCGCCCAGGAGGAGATCCCTTTCGTCCTTGGCCACGCCCTCTACATGAAGGATGAAGGCGATCCACGGGGGGAAGGCCAAGAATGACCGGATCGACTCGCGCAAGATCGCCGGTCTCCTGCGAAGCGGCATGATTCCTCAAGCTTGCGTCTATCCGCCTGAGATGCGCTCGACCCGGGATCTGCTTCGCCGCCGGTGCTATC
>JAGMDA010000138.1 GCA_023128935.1 Candidatus Eiseniibacteriota bacterium
CCCGCTGTTTGCGTATCTTTGTTCGCCAGGTTCACAAGTTCAGTCGGGTCTTGATCCAGCTTATACAGCTCTGCCTGAGGTGCGCGGATATACTTCCAGTCACCGGTGCGCACGCCA
This sequence comes from Candidatus Eiseniibacteriota bacterium, assembly GCA_023128935.1. Taxonomy (GTDB): domain Bacteria; phylum Eisenbacteria; class RBG-16-71-46; order CAIMUX01; family WJJG01; genus DAOVQB01. Next base: position 118 of record JAGMDA010000138.1, read on the forward strand.
AAGAGCGGGCTCCAGCCAAAGTTTTCTAGGCTATAGAGCGATTCCAGGTAGCAGATGAGCTCCGGGTCCGTCTTACTCCTGGCCCTCTCGGGGTTGGCCATCAACGGTTCTAGTGTGGTGCCCTCCATTTCTGACGGTCTTGCCAGCCCGGCCAGATCGAGGATAGTGGGGGCGATATCCAATGTGCGTACCATGTGGGGAACACGCAGGCCGTCGGGCAATCGCCCGGGGAGTTGGATGATCAGCGGGACAAGGATCGTGGCATCATAGAGGAAGATGCCGTGGCTCTCCTCATCATGCTCCCCCAAGGCCTCTCCATGATCGGCTGTGAAAACTACGAGAGTGTTGCCGCCCATCAAGCCGGCCGAACGTAGGGATTCGAAGAGCACCCCAAGCTGCTCGTCTACGAAAACCACCTCGCCGAAGTAGGGATCGTCGGGAAACCTGCTCCTCACGGGTTCAGGGGCGGCATAGGGATAATGCGGGTCCCATATGTGGATCCATGCAAAGAAGGGCCTTGGCGTGTCCTCGATGAGCCACTGCGTGGCGGCCGCAACCACCTCATCCGCGGTTCGCTCGGGACTGTCCCAGCGGGTGACAGTCCCGTCACTCGCCGGGATCTCCGCATTGGCCATTTGGTCATTGTAGACCTCGAAGCCCTGATCCAAACCGAAGCAGGCGTCAAGCACATATGAACCGACAAAGGCACCCGTGCGATATCCGGCATCCTTGAAGAGTTCAGCAAGCGTAATGGCCGCGTCGCCCAGACGGTAGCTGCCGTTGTTGCGCACGCCGAGCGACGGTGGATAGCGCCCGGTGAGGATCGTGGCGTGTGAGGGGAGGGTGAGCGGCACGGGGGTGACCGCAACTTCAAAGAGCACTCCCGAAGCGGCCAACTCATCGATGACAGGAGTTGTTGCCCCCCGCCAGCCGTAGCAGGAAAGGCGATCCGGGCGCAATGTATCAACCGTAATGAGTAGGACGGACAAGCGGCCGCGGTCGCCAACGGCGCCGCCTTTCACCCGTCTCGAGCCTCGCTCATCCTCCGAGGATCCGCAGGAGGAAAATAGCAACGGCAGTCCCAATAGCAGCCCGGATAGCAGTCCGAGCATCGCCTTATAGAATGTAGTGTCAGATCGCTTCGGCATTGCCAGGGATCTCCGTGTCATGAATGCTGAGCGCGATCCCGGCGCTCGCGACTAATCAATTGCCTAGCCGTCCGGGCTGCGAGTCAGTCTCTCGCCCGGTCTCTGCGCCACTCAAGGGCACCATCGATATTGCCCCGCAGTCGCATATCTCGGCACAGAGGCCGCAGCCCGTACAATCGGAAGTTATGGCATACCCCTCCCTATCGGGAACGATGGTGCCGTGAAAGCAGGCCCGATAGCACGCGCCGCAATGATTGCACTTCTCTCCGTCAATCCGTGCCCGGACCTTCCGGCGCCGGTCCACCGCCTGCAAGCCAAGCACGCGATCGCAGGCCAGGCCCCTGAGTTCAGACATCGATCTGAAGTTGTGCCGCGCCGCGTAGTCTGTGATCTCAGCGTTGATCTGACTGATAATACCGTAGCCGTTCACAATGACTGCCGTGCATATCTGGACTACCGAGGCCCCCACCAGGAGGAACTTGATGGCGTCTTCGCCGGAGGCCACTCCACCGCTTGCCGCGATATCGATCGCCAGCAACGGCGATAGCTCCGCCACCCATCTGAGAGGATAGTGGATCGACCAATAGCCGCCGTGCCCCGCAAAGGCGCCATGCATGATAGGAGCTTGGCTTTCAACATCGACGTCGAGCCCGACGAGGCGGTTGAAGATCACTACGCCCTTTGCGCCCGCCTCCTGAACGCCCTTGGCAACCGCAGATGGATCTGTCAACTGTGAAGGCAGTTTCGCCACCACCGGGATTTTCACTGCTGACGCCACAAGCCCTGTGATACGTGTGATGCGGGCCTCTATGCCAGAATCGAGGGACATGTCAGGCCCATGGGGACATGACAGGTTGATCTCCAGGGCGTTGGCGCCAGCGCTCTCCATCATCTGAGCCATCTCGATCCAGGATCTCTCCTTGGTGCAGGCGATGCTTGCGATGACCGGGATAGTCACCCGCTTCCGGCTCTTTTCAAGCTCCGCGGCATACGCTTCAGGGCCGAATTGCGAAGCCTGCTCGTAGGAATAGAGCACGAAGTGACGCAGCCCCTTTCCCTTTTTCAGGAGGCGGAAGCGAGGCGTTGGCGATTGCCTCATGATCTCGGGTTCAGCCATGGTCTTCATGACCACCGCACCGGCCCCATGCTCCTCACAGCGCCCTATCCGCTCAGCTGTCTCCGTAATTCCCGCAGGCGCCACGACTATTGGACTTTTCAGGTCCATCCCGAGATAGGTTGTCGAGAGGTGCGCTCTCATCGCAATCTCCATTCTGGTCGAGGAGGCCAGTGCGCTCTCATCACAGCTCCGATGCTAGGCGTGGCGGCAAGGGCACTCTTATCGCAGCCCCGATGCTAGGCGTGGCGGCAAGGGCACTCTTATCGCAGCTCCGATGCTAGGCGTGGCGGCCAGTGCCTTCTCATCGCAGACCCCGTGCTAGAGCAGGCAGTTGGCCACTTTCCGTACGCCGGCCACTACATCCGCAATGTCCTGCGCGTCAAAGGTGGGCGCAAGCGGGATGTAGATCAGCTTCTCTACAACGCTCTCCGTCACAGGGCACATCCCGCGTTGGTATGCCACCTTTCCGGTATAGCGTGGGCACGTGAACGGACAGCCATCACTCGTGGCGGTGCTCATCGCAAGCACTTGCGGATAGGCATCGTAAACAGCACCTCCATATATCTGGCTCGCTCCGATGTTCTCACCATTCAGAGCATCAACGAACTTCCGTGCCGTCTCCGCCGACGGGGCGAAGAAGATCACGCTCGTGCCGATATCCTCCGCACCCTCCGAGATCCGGCGCAAAATCAGCCCTTCGATGCCACCTATCCCATCCAGGATTTCTCGCTGCGCCGCTTTCATCCGCGCGATGATGCTCTCTAGCTTTGCGAGCTGCACAAGCCCCAGTGCGCCTGCGAATTCGCTCATGCGATAGTTCTCGCCAAGAAATGGAGAGCCTCCCTCGAACTCACGCAGGTTGCCATGATCGTGACAACGGACCGCTCGGATGAAGAGATCGTAGTCACTCGTGACAAGGCACCCGCCTTCACCAGTTGTTATCAACTTGTTCATCTGCAAGCTGAAGACACCTATCTCCCCAAGCGTGCCGAGTTTCCGGTCCTTGTAAGCTGACCCCATGGATTGGGCACAGTCCTCGAGGATGGCAACGCCATTCTCCGCCGTGACGGAGAGGAGCGCGTCCATATCGCAGGCCACACCTTGTAGGTGCACGGGCATGATTGCCTTTGTTCGCGGTGAGAGTTTGGCTTTCACGTCCGCGGGATCGATGTTCAGAGTGTCGTCCACCTCAGCAAATACCGGTACTGCCCTTGCTGCCACAACCGCACTTACACAAGCGATGAATGTAAACGCAGGAATAATCACCTCATCTCCGGGACCGACGCCAAGCGAGACGAGTCCGACCTTCAAGGCAGCCGTAGCCGACGAAGTACCGAGCGCATGACGCGTTCCAATGTACTCGGCCATGCAGTCTTCAAACGCAGAGACCTTCTTCAGCAGATCGGGACCATAGTACCTGAAGGGGGACTTATGCTCGAGCACCTCGAGCAACGCTTCCCGCTCTTCCTCCCCCATAACCAGTGCGCCCGGATATGGCGGCGGCAGAGGCACGCGTCGAACGGGTTCACCCCCCTCAATGGCAAGCCTCTTCTTCATTTCCGCAACCCCTCGTGCATGCCGAAGAGCCTTGCGGCATTCCCGCCCAATACCATCTCCTTGTCCGATTCCGCAATATCTGCATAGATGATCTTTCCCAGTTGCGTTACAGCAGATAAAAACGGCACATCGGAACCGTAGAGCACCCTCTCTGCTCCAAGCTCCTCCACCATCATCTTTATAACGCCCGGATAAAGACGCGATGAGGCCGTATCGAGATACACGTTCGGGAAAGCCTTAGCCACCTCGATGGCCTCCAGTATGCCGTCATATTCCCCACCCGAGTGCCCGAGGATGATGACAGCATCCGGATATTCTTCCGCAGGTCCGCGGATCAATAAAGGATGGCAAAACTTGAGTAGTGGATCTACGTATCGCACGCTGTTCCAAGTGTGAATGAGGACCGGAGCGTTGCGCGCCGCAGAGAACTCCCAGACCGGTCTGTAGCGGGGATCATCCAGACTTATCTGATCGCAATAGGGGTGGATCTTGATGCCCTTGAACCCTAACTCATCAAAGCAGCGCGTCAGTTCGCCTTCCATGATTTCTGGATAATTGGCGTTGACCCTGGCATACCCCACGAACCTATCGGGATGGGCTGTGACCGCCTGCCCAACGACATCGTTGCCGGCCGGCGTGATATTACCGAATGTGCTTACAGCAACTAGATCGATACCAACACGGTCCAAGGCAGCAACAAACCCCGAGTCCGAGGTCTGCGGAATGTGGAACCCGCTGCAGATCCCAAAGTGCCCGTGGCAATCGAAGATAAAAACATCAGAAAACGGCTTCCCTTCGCGGGCAGTCTTCACAAAGCTATCCATCACTTCATCCTACCCCATCTATTCCATTCAGCTTCACCACGCCATCGGAGTGCTCCCCGTATGGAAATGCCGACATCAATGCTCCTGCCGAGAACAGTCCAGGCGCCGCTGTTCTCATGAGCGTTGTACTCCGGGCGAGAATGCCGAGTCCAACAGGCGGCGGAGATTCCCGCCCGCGATCATTCCCTTTTCCTCATCCGATATCCGCGCATATTTCACGGCCATAACAGACGGACCGGGACTAAAGTGGGGTGTGAATGTGCCAAAGAGCAGTCGCTCTGCACCAAACTCTAGAGTGAGGTCCTCGATTCCACAGTGCAATTGGAACTGCGAAGTATCAATGTACAGATTGCTGGTTCCCGCTAAGAGCGCATAGACCATCCTGCTCAGCCGGAATGGAGCTCCTGCCAGTACAACGGGCAATCGCGGGTGGTTCCTGCAGAGAGAGTGCAACGCATCACAACTCGCCTCCTCGAAGTCGATGAAAAGAGGAACCGCCTGCTCCTCGAGAGCGCTCAGCAGATCACCACAACTCCATTCCGAGAGGGACCAATTGTGCGTATTCGGATATACCCTTGCCGCTCGCACGCCGCTCTGGCGCATTATCTCAACCAGTTCCCGCGCCGGCGGCATCTCCTTCGTCTGGCCGGGGAGCACGCACCAGCAGGCGTGGAGGTTCGGAAAACCGCGCAATTCATCTTGAAGCCGACGATTCCCCACAGCTGGATGGTATTCTTTGGATTCGGCGTGAAAAACCAGCGCCTGATCTATGCCGGCCTGCCGCATGATCCCGGCCAGCTCCTCGGCACTTTCGATGTAACCGGGCAGCGGCACCGCCAGCTTGCCCACACAACAATTGCAGTCGAATGTACTCACTTATTGAGCCCCACGTCCCATAGGGAGAGCATCCTGCATCTATGGACCATACCCCTTCGCTGACAGACAGATTCCTTCTCCAATCAACAACCTAACCCTTGAGACTGACGCCGAGCCCCGTGCCGGTGGGAAGCGCGAAGTAGCCTTCCCCGCACGTGGCGAGAAAGGGAGCTTGCTCGATTATGTCCGCCGCTAGCATCTCCGGCCCGATCATCTCGCAGGCAAAATCGATGTTCGGGGTTGCTATCGCAAAGTGCAACCCTGCCGCCGTTCCGATCCCCATTTCAACCATCGAGCCGATGAGGCACGGGATGCCCGCGCCAGCAGCGATATCGGCAACCGCGCGCGACCCCCGCAGTCCACATGGTTTCATGATCTTGATATTGATGATATCCGCTGCCCTCTGCCTTATCAGTTCGATCGCATCTTGCGCGTTGAAGACGCTCTCGTCCGCCATGATGGGGGTATCTAGCGCAGCACACAATCGTCCCATGCCTTCAATGTCGCTGCGCGGCAGCGGCTGTTCGATCAGCTCCAGATCGAATCTCTCCATCTTTGGCAGGATTCCAATGGCGGTATCGTAGTCATATCCCTGGTTCGCATCCACCCGCAACCTGACCCGGCTTCCTATCGCTTCCCGGACAGCGCGCACCGCCTCGATGTCCCGCTCCGCGTCGCGCCCAACCTTGATCTTGATGGTTCCAAACCCTTTTCCCGCATACTTCGCGGCCTCGCCTGCCACCTCCTCAATGCCCCCGAGACCGATCGCCCAGGCTAGTGGCACCCGTTCCCTGAAGCATCCACCCAGGAGGCGATAGACGGGTTGGTCCGTCAGCTTGCCGACAAGGTCATGCAGCGCGAGATCTATCGCGGCCTTCGCAATGCTGTTTCCGCTGGCTGCTGCGTCGAGTCTCGCCATGATCGCGTTGATGTCAAACGGATCGCACCCGCGGACCGCGGGGATCAGTTTCTCTCTCAAGACCGCTTCCACACTCGTGTGCGTCTCCTCGGAGTAGGATGGCATTGTGGCAGCCTCGCCGAGACCGAAAACACCATCGGTAGTTGTGATCCTCACAAGTGCATGCTCACACAACGACGTCGACCCACCCGCTATGGCAAACGGCTTCTTATAGGGAACCGCTCTCTGGAGGACCTCTATCTCAGCGATCTTCACTCCAACCTCCTGCTTGCTTCATGCAGCCGCTGATGAGCACTCTGCCAAACCCCACACCTCAGCGATCTTCACTCCACCCTCATGCTTGCTTCTCTCACGCCGCCCCCTTCTACCACCCTGTTTCTCAACGTCCCGATGTTCTCTATCGTGGCCTCGACGACATCGCCCGGGACAAGCGGTGAAATACCCTCAGGCGTTCCCGTCAGAATGATATCACCTGGCAGCAGCGTCATATGACTGGAGATAAATGAGATCACCTCAGGTATCTTGAACACCATCTTGGAGGTGTTGGACCGTTGGCGCACTTCTCCATTCACTTTGAGTTCCAGCTCAAGGTTGTGGGCATCGGACACTGCATCCCGCGGCACCAGGTAGGGCCCCATGGGCGCAAACGTATCGAAACTCTTGGAGCGCAGCCATGGATTTCCCTTTCCTATGTCCCGCTCCTGCATGTGTCTTGCTGAGACATCATTGGCAATTGTATAGCCGGCAATATAGTCCCAAGCATCCCCAGTGCGGATATCCTTTGCTCTGCGCCCTATGACGACGGCAAGCTCAATCTCGTGGTCCATACGGGTCACCTGAGGCGGATATACGATATCCCCTCCGTGGGCCACCATCGAGGTTGTTACCTTGTCAAAGATGATGGGCTCATCAGGAACATCGAGGCCACTCTCTTCAGCGTGCGCTCTGTAGTTTCTTCCCAATGCGAGTATTTTGGAGGGTCGTGAGATAGGAAGCTCATACGCTATCTCCCCCTCAAGCGTGAAGTCCTCGACCAAGCCGTGCTTTTCCAAGAAGGACACCACGCTTGAAAACGAGTCCCGCGAAAAATGCCCCCCCTCTATCATCGCTTCAAGTGTCCGGAACTCCGAGACGACTGAACTCCCCTTATCTGCAAGCTCATACACCTGTGCGGCGCGGCAGAAATCTATTACTGAATCGCCCGTCATCAGGCCGATTCTCTTTTCTCCTCCAGCAGAGAACATGAATGGTTTCATTCCCCTCATCCCCTCATCCCCTCATCCCCTCATCCTCTCATACGACGATCGCCGCAGCTCATCCCTGCTACTCGACGATCGC
>JAGMDA010000139.1 GCA_023128935.1 Candidatus Eiseniibacteriota bacterium
CGTTCGGCCTCGGTCATCTCCAAGGCAGCATCGAGGATGCGGCTCAGGAGCTGGTCCGTCTCAACTGCCTCGATCAATCCCGCTGCGATCTCGAGCAGTCGCTGATAGCGCTCTGCGACCCTCTCCCCCCCATCGACGCGCTCCAAGCTGCGGCGGGTCGCATCGAGCAGTCGCTCGGCGCGATCGAGTTCATCATCTGGCGGTCTAGGCTCTTCGCGCGGATCCGGTTCGTTCTCCATGCCGGGTTTGCTCCATATCCCATTAATGGCGCAGTCTCCTGGCCACGCTGCGTGCCGAGGCTAGTCGACTTGCAGGCCTGCTGACTTCGCCAGCGAATGGATTTCACGTTGGATCCCGCTGCGGCCACCGCTCTTGAGGAAGCTTGCGCGCAAGCGGTTCCCGTGCAGCTCGCTCTGCATCACCGCCAGAGTTGCCAGGCCCTCCCTCAGGTGATTGTGCGCCCGCCGATTCCGCTGCGCAAGACGCCAACTGCGCGCGCTGCCCAAATGGGCTTGCCAAATGATCTCGCGCAGCCCGGTTGAGCGTGCGAGGTCGAGTGCGCGATCGAACTGGTTGGAGGCCGCTTCGATGATCGTACCTGGCGGTTTTCCCTTCACCTGCTGACAGATCTGCAGGAAGTCGATGCCACGAAGCAGCTCATCCCAGGCCTTCAGTGACACAGAACCAAGCTGGTCGGCGATCCTGCTCAGCTTACCTTTCTCCCTTGCTTGTGCATCCCGATCTTGTACACCCCCTCCTTGTACATCCTCTCCTTGTACGTCCCCTCCTTGTACGTCCCCTCCTTGTAGGTCCGCACTGCGGCCGCCCGGAGAGGGACACAGAGTATCTTCCGCCTGTCGTACTTGGATGAGACCAATGATCGCCAAACCTTGATGATACCGATGGGGCAGATCCTCAAAGATGACCAGTGCCTCTTCGAAGAGGTGCCGTGCCACCTCCAGGCGGGAAGACCGAAGCCTCCTGCGCGACGGCTTAGTTCCCGCTTGCCCCTGTGTCATCCGGTATTGCTCAAGCGCACAGTACCCAAGATGCGTGCGGGCAATCCCCTCTTGCAGGCGATCGCCACTGGTGGCGGCCTCAGCAGCAATGCGCCTCAGTAGCTGCGCGGACTTGACCACGCGCCCCGTTGCCAGCCACGCAGCGGCCAACGAATTGCTCAGCCCCCGGCAAAGCCGCGCGTGGCCAGCGGCGCGCATGAAATCAAGCGCCCTTTCGAGCTTTTCCTCCGCGGCGCCATAGCGTCCCTCGAGCAGATCCACCTCGGCCAGGTTGGCAATTGAGAGCATCTCCCCAAACCGATCGCCGACCCGGCGGCGCAGATAACTCCCCTTCTCAAGCAGTCGACGGGAGTGAGGGGCGCGGCCACCCATGATCTCGATGATTCCGAGGTTGTTCAGGGAGTCGGCCACCCCATCCAGATCCGACAGGCGCTGGCGTTGCGCAACCGCGCGGCGGAGCGCCGTGCGCGCGCGGCGAAGATCCCCCCGGTCCATATGGAACTTGCCAAGGTTATTCAGAACGCCAGCCATGCCTACTGGATCACAGGCCAGGCGATAGGCTCGATGGGCACCGGCCCAGTAATGGAGAACATCACCTGCATCGCCGCGATAGAGGTGCGCGATGGCCGAGTAGTTGAGAAGCGAGGCGATTTCGGCTCCGATCTCTCCGCCGTCCACGACCTCCGCAGCAGACTCGGCCGCCCGCAGGGCATCTTCACAGGTGCTGAGCGCCACATCGCTCTCCCCGCGGTGTATGTGGAGCATGGCGGTTGTGGCCGCCACACGGAGCCTTTCGCGCCAGGCCGCAACCCCGCGGGCACGACGCCCACCCTCCTCGTCCAGCAGTCGCCGGGCGCGGGTCAGGAAACGCGCCGCGTCCGGATGGCGCCCCTGAATCATAGCCAGCGAACCTTGCCTGCGCTCGACGCGCGCTCGCTCGACGCGCCCCAGAAGAGGGCTGCAGGCCCGCGAGCGCAGCCGCCGGAGGATCTTCTCCTCGGTTGCCGTATCGCCCAAAAGACCGGCAAGGTCAGCCATCTCGCACAGAACATCCACCTCGAGTTGCCGGATCCTGCGGGGCACCGGAGGCTGCGCTCGGCTCAATCGGCCGGCGGAGCGAAGACAGCTGCGGAGAAGGGCGAGTGCATGGCGGTAGGCATACAGCCGGCGCGCTTCACGGGCGGCTCGCAGGCTATAGCGCACCCCGCGCTCGGTCTCGCCCGCCTCCAGCAGATGATGCGCCTGCTGTTCCAGGAGTTGCGGCCGACGCGGGGAATTTGAAGGCAATGTGAGCCCGTACCGCTGCAGCGCCATGGCAAGTTCCCGATGGATCACTCGGTGTTCCGTGCGGCGCGTGATGGTGGTAATGACCTCCGAGTGTCGCTGATCCACCAGATCCCATCGGACCTCAGTATCCAACTCCCTGCGCACCGCAAGACCGGCCTCAACAAGCTTGGCCAATTCTGCCGTGGCTCCCCGAGTCACCGCCGATCTTTCTGATCTCCGGCGCCAGCACGCCATCAGCACCGGCTCGGGCACGGGCCGCGAAGCATGCGCGATGTAGCGAAGCATGCGCGCAGCCGCGGGGCTCATGGCCCGCAGCCGCCTGCGCATCGAGGCCGTCAGGCCCTCAGGAACTGGAAGGAGTTTGGGCAGGTTGGACGCGGTCCATGCAGCCGGATCGCCGGCGCTGCTCAGGCTGCGGATCAGCGCGAGTATCTGGCTAGGATTGCCTTTCGTCAGCCGATGCAAGCGTTGCCCCAACGCCCGGGCGATACTGACGATCGCCCGCCGGGGCGCCCGAGCGGCCCGGGGCAGTTGCGTGCCCACAAGGCCTTGGGCAAGCATGGCCCTCACCAATTCTTGTATCTCCCCCGCGCTCAGTCCTGAGACCCGCAGATGTGTCGTCCGGGCATCTATCTCACGTGAACGCGCCAGCCATGCCTGCGCCTCCGTTGAAATCGTTGTGAAGCAGACAAGGATGGGGCCGGATTCGGTGCGCCGGGAGAGAGCCCCAGCAAGCGATTGCAGCCCCTCATCGCTGTGATTGGCCTCCTGGAAGCACAGCACCAGCGGAACGCGCCGGGATTGGCGGACGAGAAATTCCCCGATCTGATCCCAGTGCCGCAACCGCTCTTGCCGCGGTGGGAGGGGACGAGCACCAGCTTCCCTGAACTTCACCCGCGCCGCCAGGGCTGAAAAGGCGTCGTACTGGCCGAGCTTGGGCGCCACCTTCAAGAGTTCCGCCCCACACGTAGCGACCGTCTCGGCCTCTGGCGGTAGGGCATCACAGATGCGCTCCAACAAGCGGCTCAGGCTGGTCTCTCCGGCCTGGGATCCGGGCTCGGGGGCACAGAGGATCGAGAGAACGAGACAGCCACGCAACTGGCAGTGGGTCTTAAACTCCTCCATAATGCGCGACTTCCCCATGCCCGGGGCTCCCGCCAACACAACCACTCCCAGGCCCCCGTCCTGTAGTGTTTTTCGCAAAGTGCGGTCGAGGCAGGCCAGGATCGTGCGCCGCCCGACAAAAGGTGCCCTCATGAAGCCGATGGGCCCGCCCGTGCGAGCCAAGCGGCCGCTTGGCGAACGATCGCGCACTGGACCATGGGAGATCCTCTCCAGTTCACGGGCAAGCTGTTCGGCATCCGCGGGGCGCTGCTCCGGGCGCTGTGCAAGCAGGCGATCGACAATGGATACCAGCGCTGGCTGCCGGGACTCCTCGATACCCAGCTCGGGGTCAGGAACGAGAGGGGGCACAGGGCGACTAATGCGCGCCCTCACGGCAGCTGCCCCCGTCCCAAAGGGGAAACGGCCCGAGATGAGCCGGAAGATAAGAACGCCGAGGGCATAAAGGTCGCTGCGGGCATCCACGCTCGCGCCGGTCAAGACCTCAGGTGCCATGTACGCCGGCGTACCACGCAGCTGCAGATCGCGCGTGTCGCGGATTGCCGCGTGACCGAAATCGACGAGCTTGATCGTTGGCCCGGGCGGCATACAGACCAACAGATTCTCGGCCTTCAGGTCACCATGAACGTAGCCGCTCGCGTGAATGCACCGTAGGGCCAGGCATGTCTTTAGCAGCACGCCGATGCGTTCCGCCGGCAGGAGATCCGGCCACGCGGAAATGGTGTCACGCCCCTCGATATATTCCATCGTCAAGAAGGGCCGCCCATCCGGAAGCCAGCCGAAGTCGTAGGCCTCGACGATGTGGGGATGCGTGATCTCCCGTAGGATCCGGAATTCGGACTCCAAGGCCCGCGCTTTTGCCTTGGTGGCCGGTAGAGTTGCGAGCTTGATCGCCACGGGCGCCGAAGCGTGCCAAGTGTCTTGGGCGCGGAAGATCTCGCCAACTGCGCCGCGGCCCAAGGCCGTAACGATTCTGTAGCGACCACCGAACATCTGCATTCTCTTGAGTTGCGGCTTTGTAGCCGGAAGGTTGACGAACACTCAGCCTGCCCCTGAGCCATCCGGCGCGTTCACCGACGCATGCCCAAAACACCGCACCAATCTAACGAGCCAACAGGATAGGCCGGGTCCGAACAGCGCCGGCTGTCTCAAGCCGTGCAAAGTAGGTCCCACTAGGCGCCTGCTTGCCTTTGTCATCCCTGCCGTCCCAGCGCACTTCGCAGTAGCCTGCCGGGAACTCGCGCCGCGCCAAGCGACGGAGGATCCTACCCGAGGCATCCGCTATCAGAAGCGTCGCAGGGCCCGGCTTGCCAAGCCGGAAGCGCAGCGTGGTCGCCTGCGTGAAGGGATTCGGCACATTGGGCACGAAGAAACTCGCTCCCACGGAAATGCCCGCATCATCAGAGACGTCCGAGAAGCTGACATCGTGGTAGATCACTGTCATCTGTTCCGGATCACTGATGCCGAGGTACCAGGGATCGCCCGACGCTTCCTCGATCCAAGGGCAGGGCTTGGGCGACCAGCCATGGCTATCGCGTTCTGCATTGATCATGTCGCGGGCCCAGTACTCGTTTGTAACCGGATCCGTTGTCAGTAGAAGCGTGTTCGGCGTGCCCTCGGCAAATGTATTCCAGGTCTGCGGTGGCTCGCCCGGACCCCCGTTGTACGTTCCCCTGATGCCGTCTGTCACCACCAGACAGGTCTTGGGTCCCACATTGGGATCGGAATTCACGGTCAACATGCCAGTAATGTTGCCGCAGAGACCTTGGGAGCAGCATGAGCCGTAGTGGTTCTTCATGGCCACGGTGATTTGGTTGTTTCCATTGCTGTGGCTTTTCAGCGCGGGGAAGTTGATCACATAGTCACAATCCAGAAGATAGTTGGAGAGTCTGTGGTTTCCGTAGACGTAGTATGAGGAGCTGCAGTTCGCCGTATGGCTAATCAGCGGGTAGTTGCCATTGAAGGTGAACTCGTCCTCCTGGTAGCCATGACTGTGCAAGTTGTGCGGATCGTAGATGATTACCTGGCTCACGTCGTAGGTCCCCCCGAGCATCAACGAGAGCCCTGAGACAACGCCGCGCACCGCCTCCCAGCGCGTATCGGTGGGACCAATGCAGTTGACCTTAATGGCGAATGTGGATCCACTGTGCAGCCCGGGGAAGAGCAATTCAAAGGCAGTCGCTGTGTCATCAATCCCCGCCAATATGCGCACGCCGTGATGGACAGTTCCTTCAACCCGATCCTTGTTGATTTCACCAAGGTGTCCGCCGATCACCGGATCGTGGAAGATTACGATCCGGCCTGGCATCGTGTTTTCCCGTCTCTCCGTCGCGGCCGCAATCCCCGAGCGCAGGCGCCTTCCAGCGATAGAGGGACCCGCAGCAGCCGCTGCTGCCGCCAGAGCTGAGGCCTTAAGGAAATCACGTCTACTCCTGCTTGGAGCTTCGCCCAGGCTCCCCCAACCGTTTCTTCCATCCTGCATGGTTCCCTCCTCCCGCTGGGGGCTTTGGGACAGAGATCACCTCCTCAAAAGCCCAATGCAAGGCCCCGCTTTGGCATAGAGAGCATTGCCGTTCGTTGCATAATTGTACTGCACTATCTGCGCAAGGGGGAAGGGCTCAAAGCAACCTGCGGCAGCCCGGGTCCGCGCGCAGCAGGCGGAGTTCGCTACTCATAATGCCTTGGAACTATGCACATGAACACCAAAGGGACATCCGAATGATTTTTATACTGGTGTGGCTCATCCGGGTCGACCAGCACGAAGTCGCCCTCACGAATCGTCTTGGCTCCATCCTTGGACACGAGCTCCCCGCTACCCTCAAGCACATAATTGACGTGCTCGAACGGATGGGCATGCTGGGGGGTGTGACCTCCTGGTTCGACTGTGAACACTCGCACCGAGAAGGTGGGTGCGCCATCGGCTTTCCCCAGGGGCACTTGCTTGAAAGCGCCCTTCACGCCCTCCATCTCGACCGGGCGCTTGCGGCAATCCTCTAGCCTTACGATCTTCATTGTCCTGCACCTCCAGTTTGGCGCGACCTGCCAGCATCCGCCCGTCCGTCTCTTGAGTGCAGCGTGATCCGCCAGCGTCTATCTGTCTGCATCTACCTTGAGCGTACCGGAGGAAGGATCGTAACACTAAAGCTCCCTGGAACGATTCCCTCCCAGCCAAATCGCGTGACCACTCCCTGAGAGTATCGGACGGGAGATGGCTGGCCGGAGGTAGCAAGCCGGATTCGCGGGACCCTTGTGGGACCGAGGGGGCCGACATGGAGCGGTTAGCTGAAGTTGTTACTGCATGAGAACACGTGCACGCATACTACGCTGGCCCCACTGGAATTGCGTCAACCTCCAGCGCGCGCTGATTCACAACGGTTGCTCTCCACTGGTTGCCGTCGGCACGCGCTCGCACACCAGGTAACCGGGGGGCGGGATTTTCGTGTGGCATGCATCCTGCACTACAGAGGCTAAGCGGACATGCTCATGGGGCATGCCGGCTGTGCGCAACCGACATCAGGTGGCGCGGTCCTGGAGCACGGGGCTACCGGCTGGGGCTGACCAGGCCAGGAGGGGGCCTGTGATAGTCTGTTCCGAAGCCGACTCGCGAACCAACGCGCCACCCGATCGTCGGTCTTTGATCAAGGGTCTTTGATCAAGATCTTCTTCAAGATCTTCTAATGCATTTATCTGGAACCTCCTTGAGGTCCGACTCGCCTTCGATTCTGGCCCCCTCTCCCATTCCAGGCCGTGACCAAACCGTATTGAAACCGTCATGAAACCGTTTATTTCTCAACGGATGTGTATACAAGATGTTACGAGATAATAATCCCTACTCATCAGTGGTAGGGATCCGCTCATGGATCGTCCTGCCCGACCAGATGACATTGAAGTCAAACTTACCCATTCCAGGCTGGCTTGCCGAGGGGCAGACCCGGTTCTCACAATTGAGCACTGTGCAGAGCCGGCAGGTCACCCCACACTCCACCGGCGGATTGGTGAAATTCCTTGCATAGACGACCCTGGTTGCGTCCCGAGCTTGGACGCCAATCGTGAGGCTGTAAACAAGCGGTGCCGATCCAAACGACATCGAAGGCGCGCGGACCGATCTCCCGACACAGAAGAACGTCTGCCCCCCCAAGTCTGGGAATACGCTGTATTGACGAAAGACGCTCCCAGGAAGAGCGATGAGGCTTCGTGCGGATGCCCAGCGACCGCAGACCCGCATGTAGAGCGGCGCGAACTGAAGCCCCGAGTAGCTGCTGCGCTTGAGCACGACTCCGCGCCAGTCCATCTTAATGAAATGAACTGGCAGGCCTGACTCGAGTTGGCTGATGCGGTTGAGGATGGTTTCCCAGGAAACGCCCAGAGCAGCCCCTAGGTAGTCGACATCGTATGCATTGGATTCAGCTAGCTTGACAAAGCGCTCACTTGGGAGGGTAAAGAGACCCGTGGCCCATTGCCCCGACAACGAGCGAAAGATGAGCCAGATGATGTCCTGCTCAAGCTGTTCTCTCTCTGCCGGGTCAGCAGCGGCCTGTGGGAAGTTCTCCTCCACCCAGCTGGTTGCGAATCGCCCGACCTCATCCTGACCCGCGGAACCGAAGAGCCGGTTCATCCGGAGATGGCCCACCACGCGGCCGAGTTCAAAGGGATACTGATCGGGGTGCAACGCGGTCGTGACTCTGGCTCGCTTCTTGTCCTTGAGGGTAAGAAGCCAGCGCAACCCCTCCCACCTTCCTCTGCCCGACCGCGGAGATGTCTGCTGCGTCCTCTCGATGCTGACATCCTCCTTCTTCAGGATGTCCTGCAGCACCTCCATCGGCGTGCTGTGTTTCCTGCGCTCATCAGCATGCACGCGACGGATATCTCTCTCGACCTCTCGCATGAAATGCCGCATCTTGCGGTCCACCTGGAAGGCTTCGACCGCTGACTGAACCAACGATTCCCGAGCCGCATCGGTATGAGCCATGGCCAACTGCGCCGCCCGCGCGCGTGACGAGCGGATCTCATCGGTCATCTTGAGGAAGGCGCCAGCCAAGACTTGGTCTCCCGCAGCTGCTGCAAAAAGGCGATCGCGCTGCGCGACTGTGAACTCAATGCCTAGTTCAGACAGGTCGGTGATTCCCTCCTGAAGCCGTATCTCGCGAATGTCCAGCTCACGCGTCCAATGCTCGACCATTGCCTCAGTGATACCCTGCGTTCGGAGGGCAGCCGATAGGATCCGCTGTATTGTCCTCACGCTCGGCATGCGGTGGAGATTGAGGTAGGCGCTCAGGTTGGAAACAGCCATCCCAGCAGAGGCAGCCAGTTCCTTTTGGCGACGTCCGGTTCGACTGAGGTGAGAGTGCAGGCCACGAGCGATTCCGCGCCACTCCTCGGGGGTGATGGCTTGAATGAAGGCCTCCGATGGATTCGGTATATGTTGCGGCATGGCCAATTTCCTTTCCCTGCTGCTTTGATAAATCGTGATAACAATATCATCTTGTCGCGGACATATCACATCGTCAAGCAGAAATGATATATACATCTCATCTCGCCGAAAATACAGCAGATACAACCTTGTGGGCGAGATTGAATTATCTGGATATCCGTCTCGTAACTTCGATATCATCTGTATGCAGAGATGAAGGCGGGTAGTTATCAAGAGGCGCACAGGGCTGATCCGCCAGGCGGACGTGGTTTCGCCAGGCTGCAGAGAAGGGGGATCGGATGAGAGGACTCGAGTGGAGAGACTTCTACGAACTGGCGCAAGTCTCGATCTGTCGTGAGTGCAAGGTTGGCGGGAAAGCGCCTTGGCGCGGTAACACCAGCTGTCTCCAGGCTTGGCTCCGGTTTCATTCATCGAGGGGGATCATCTTGTCATGTCAGTCCTCCCGCCATCGGACAACCGGCCCCAGGATCGAGGATTCGCTCATGCTGGATCACACTCCCGCTGACCTCGTCGCGCCAGAAAAGCACTAGTAGCCCCTCCGCGGGTGGCTCCTGTCAGGAGCCGCGTAATTCTGGGTCATAGCAGGGGGTGATCGCCACCATCACTCGTGCAAACCGCTCTCCTCCTCTGTCGCAAGGAGTGAGAGATCTCCCCGCGTGTTGATATTCTCGAACACCCGTGGATCGATACCCGGCACAGCCCGCCATTCCTCCTCTGGAATCTCCCGAATGTCCACGCTTGAGAAGAGATGCACGACGCTTCTCTCTCCGCGTTCCAACACCGATTCAATTGCAGCAAGACAAGTCTTGCGGTAGAGAGCGTGCAGCGGTTCGTAGTGGGGCCGGTCAGCGCTGCCTACAGTGCGAACGGGCACAACGATCTCGTGATCACCCGCGACGCTCTGCATGTACAAGAAGAGCTCCCCTGAGAGGAACGGCATGTCGCATGCGCCTACGGCAAGGAGATCATGGCGAACGGCGGTCAGGCCAGCATGGATTCCCCCAAGCGGTCCTTGGCTTGGATGGATATCCTTGATGATCGGTCTCCCGAAGGAGCCATAGAGCTTGGGCTGATTAGCCGAGATCCAAACATCATCACTGACACAATCCAGGACCGCGAGAGCCCGCTCCACCAAGGTCCGTCCCCGGAAGAGAGCGAGGCCCTTCTCTCCTCTAAAGCGTTGCCCCCTTCCCCCCGCCAAGACGAGGGCCGACAGATCCTGTTTCTGATGCCGATCGGTCATTGCTCCCGCCATTCCAGGCCCCCTTCGCTCACCTTAGGGCTGGCGCCAGCCCTTACACGACACACCGGGCATCCTCATCCTTACACGACACACCGGGCATCCTCATCACTGCCGTCAGTCATCGCCGACGAGCGGCTTGCCCGCCCTCAGCTTGATGTCGTCCACAATAGAGAGCGCGCACGGGATGACCACGAGCGTGAGCACCGTTGAGAAAAGCAAGCCCCACGTGATCGTGCTGGCCAAGGGGCGCCAGATCCCGGAGGAGCCACCTATCCCTATGACGGTCGGTAGGAGTCCGCCGATCGTCGTGACTGAGGTCAGGATGATCGGCCTTAGACGCTGCTTGCCTCCAGCTATGATCGATCCCCAGCGGTCCGCTCCCGCTCGGCGAGCATTATTAATGAAGGACACCAGGACGATCGAGTCATTGACGACAATACCCGCGAGCGCGACCACGCCAAAGAGCGTAACGATGCCAAACCTGTCTCCCGTAATCAGGAGGCCCACCATTGCACCGATAAAGGCAAACGGTACTGTGCCAAGGATAACGAGCGGCTGGACATAGGAGCGAAACTGCGTGCCGAGGATCAGATAGGTGAGAATAATGCCGATTGCGAAGAGCTGCGCAATGTTGTTAAACGCCTCGGTGAATTCCTCGAACTCCCCCCCGATCTCGAAGCGCACGTCCCGGTAGCGCCGCGCAATTTCATCGAAGTGGAGCTCCGCGGATCCCACCGCACGGTCGACTGATGTAACTGATTCGTCAATATCGGCAGTGACCATGATGATCCGATCGAGGTTCCGGTGATTGATCGCAGAGGCACCCTCTTGAACTGTAATCTCTGCCACATCCTCCAGCGGGATGGCGACCCCATGTATGTTGGTCAGCCGCAGATCCCTGACAGCTTCCACGG
Organism: Candidatus Eiseniibacteriota bacterium; assembly: GCA_023128935.1. Lineage (GTDB taxonomy): Bacteria > Eisenbacteria > RBG-16-71-46 > CAIMUX01 > WJJG01 > DAOVQB01. The sequence goes on from JAGMDA010000139.1 coordinate 11,017, forward strand.
AGTTTTTCCTCATCCCTTGCAGCTTGACGATCACATCTACGTCTTCATTCCCATCCCGGAATGTCGTGGCGGTCAGTCCACCAATCGCGGTCCTCAGTTCCAGAGAGATCTTCTGCGGACTGAGGCCATGGAGAGCCGCTCGCTCCTCGTCTATCTTGACGCTGATCTCCTGCTTCCCCACGGGATAATCATCCTGAATATCCCGCACACCCGGGATGTCAGCCAAAGCCGCTTTTAAGTCGTTCGCAGCCCCTCGGAGTTCGTCGATGTACTTGCCGATGATGCGTAGACTGACCGGCTTGCCCGTTGGCGGTCCACCAGACGGCTTCTCGAATTCAAGTGACGTGATTCCGCTGATATCACGAGTGTCCCGCCGCAGCATATCGATGAGTTCGTCGATGCCGTGATCGCGGTCGTTCTCGTCGACCAAGCTGACCACAACCTGTCCCACGCTCTTACGAGTAATCCACTGGTCATTCCCCTGGAGGAGACCCGTATTGGCGACCACGTGAACCACATCCTGTTCTGGAAGCTGGAGAGCACGCTCTTCGATCTTGCGGATAACCCGGTCGGTTTCATCAAGGGAAGTCCCCTCGGGTAGCCTGACCAGGACACTGAAGAACCCGAGATCCTCTTGCCCGAACATCTGCACGCCAACTAGCGGAACCGCTGCCACCGCCCCCAGAAGCACGAGGAAGATCGCTACAAGCAGAAGGTACCGGCGGCGCAGCGCAATCCCCAGTATGCGTTCGTACTTCGCGCGCAGCCAAACATAGAAACCGAACTCCGGCTTCTGGTGCTGCGTCGAGCGTCCTGTCCAATCATTAATGTGCACCGGCAGCATGACGGTCGCCTCAAAGAGCGAAGCCAGTAGCGCGAGGCTTACAACCATCGGGACAACTCGCATGAAC
>JAGMDA010000014.1 GCA_023128935.1 Candidatus Eiseniibacteriota bacterium
GGACGGGCGAAGCCCGTTTGACTTGCTATCCACACCACAACCTCACATTTTCTTGGTCTTGCGCTTGACCTTGAGCGCCGCCGCCCCTATTTTAACTCTCAAGAGGTTGTCTCATTCTGAGACGCCCGAAACTCGGAGGTCATTCCAATGGCTAAGCTCAAAGCTCCGCTGCTCTCCCTCGGCGCATCCGGCCAACTCGCGAAAACCCTGGTCGCCAGCAACTGGAAGGGCATCAAGTACATGCGCGAGTACGTCGTCCCTGCAAACCCCAACACGGTCGCCCAGCAAGCGCAACGCGGCGTTTTCTCAGCCGCCGTCCACGCCTGGCAGAACTACCTCACCCACGCCACCATCATCACCGGGTGGAATGTGGCCGCTCTGCTCGCGCCTTCTCCCCTCAGCGGGTTCAACGCTGCCGTCTCGGCGTTGAGTCTTGTTCTCTCTCCTGATCCTGACGCTTCGTTCCCGACCGTCTACGGTGACGGCCTCGGCGACGAGTGCCTGATCACCATGAAGAACATGAACGATGGCGGCGTAGGCGACGAAGCTGGCGACTTCATCGTGCGCGCTGGAACTGACAAGTCGTCCATGTCGGACCTCGGTACCGCGTACAACATCGCCGCCGGTATCCTTACCGTCGCGGTGCCCGCAGGCACGTACTACTTCCAGACCTTCAAGATTCTGGACGGCGTGCGCGTCGCGCGGAGTGGTCTCACCCTCGCCACGATCACCTAACACCCTCGGCCTGTTCTCCGGGCGCGCGCGCTGATCCGCGCGCGCCTGGGGCCTTGCCGCTCCGTCATGAAGCTACGCGGTCTGATCAATCTGCAGCAAATTCGTCTCTTCTTCGGTTGCGTCGATTTATACTATCAGCGCGGCCAAGCCGTCGCCCGCGCCTGGCCGCGCAAGTCCACTCTCCCGCCGTCCGATGCCATGCTCGCCCAGCGCGCACGCTTCCGCGCGGTCGTCGCTTGGACGTCCGCGCGATCCGCCGCCCAACGCGAAGCTTGGCGTGCTTTCTGCGGACCGTATCAAGGTACCTGGACCGACTTCGCCCATCGCACTTTGCCGCCCGTTTATCACGACGGGGCTTTGCGTACGGTTCCTGAATTCACCACGGCCTGCACTTCCACCGGTCTCCCTCCCGGTCGTCCGAAGCTTTTGCTCTCCTGGGATGTCGTCAAATATCCCAACGTCCTTCCGCTCAAGCTTCTCTTCCGTCGCACAACTCCCGGTGTCGATATCGTTCCTTGGTCCTTCCGTCGCTGGGAGCCCGAAAAAGGCTTGTCCATCATCAAGGTCTTCTTGCCCACCTTGTCTGACTTCAACCCTCGCAGTCCCATCCTTTGGAACCGGCATCTCGGCTACGCTGAGTTTCAGCTTGGGCCCGTCGATTATTATATTCTTGGTGCCTTCATCGATCCTGGACAGACTGATCCCTACCGAATCCAGAGCCCTGTCCGCTATTTTGCGCCGTGCTCTCCTTAACCTCCGTAAAGTTTACGGAAACACTTCAACTTTCTCCTTGCCCTTTTTTCCGCTCGTGGTCTACGGTTCCCCATCGTGACCTCGACCCCCACAATCTTCGCGTCGGAGGATAGGGCTCTGCTGAAGAGCAACCTGAGCGCCGATGCGGGCACACGGCCTACCGTCGCGGTCACGATTGGTAGACAACCCTCCGGGCGCGATACCCATGCATGGGCCGCTCGGGGGGTCTTTTTCGTCTTCCTCTCCTTACCCCCTGGCCGGGTGTCTCAATGCGATAAACTTACCGGAGGTTACTCCCATGGTTCGAACTTACTCTCACACGCCCACTGAGCTTCTTCCTTTTCTCGATCCTTTCGCTACGCCTCTCTTTCGGTTCCTCGTCGTTAATCATCTTGTTTCGTCCGCTACGATTTCTTTGCTTGTCGAACTCGGCAAGTCCGCCCCGGACGCTCTGATTTCCCTCCCCCAACTCCAGGAGGCAATCATTTCAGACTGGTTGCTGTCGCTTCACTCCCTTGACGTTTTGGCCTTGCCTGCCATCCACGCCGCGATTCAGGACGCCGTTGACACTGCCGCCTTCTCCGGCTAGTCGTCGTGAGCGCCGCCACAGATCGCGCGTTCAGGCTCAAGCACGTCTTCGCCGACGCTTTTGCATCTGCCGGTCTCGAAAATCAGGCGACGAATCTTCGCAAGTGTTCCGAGACAGAGCTTCTCGTCTTTTGCTCCGACTGTACCCACACCTGGTACGTCCCTTTTCACTGCCGCTCACGCGTCTGTCCCGTCTGTTCTGCCAAAACGTCCCGCCTCCGCGCTTCCTTCCTCGAAGCGCTTTCCGCTGAAATGGCTTACCCGAAGTTTCTTACTCTCACCATGCAGCGTTGGACTGCCGACCCCAGGGACGGAATTGATTTCTTGCGCGGCGCCTTTACTCGCCTGCGCCGGTCCCGTCTCTTTCGAAAGGTCAAAGGTGGCGCGTACCAGATTGAGCTCTTGCGCAAACCGGACGGCTGGCATATTCACATCCACGTCTTGATGGACGCCCCTTACATCCCTTATCAAAAGATCTTCTCGGCTTGGCGTCGGCTCGTCGGCGGGTATCCGCCTCAAGTTCACATCGAAGTCGCCGCCACCCAGGCCCAACGTTCCTACATCTGTAAGTACACGACTAAGTCGGTTGCCTACGAAGGCAATCTCGACGACGTTGTCGCCTGGTACTTGGCTACCCAGGCGCGTCGCCTTTTCGGCACCTTCGGCGACTGGTACAACGTCAAGCTTGAGGACTTTCTCAATCCCGATGATGGTCCCCCGCCTAAGCCTGCCTGTCCCCGTTGTGGGTCAACGGGTACGATCGTTTACGCGCGTGACGGTCCGTTCGCACTCGGCGGCGAGTGCTGGCTCGAGTACCGCTCAACCGTCTTACGCGATCTTCCCTTCGAGCGCCCCTCTTCGTGCTGATTGGTTCTTCTCCCGGTCCTCTCCCCCCGTCTTTTCTTTTGCCCTCCGGGCTGTCCTGGTCCGCTGACTTCGTCCCGTCACGCCCATCTCGCGCCCTCCGTTTTCCTTCTCCTCTTCTTTTGCCGCAGTAACCGCCGTGATGTCGCGCTGACGGCGCTCGTTTTTGGCTTTGACTTGATCTCCTAGAGCTAAG
>JAGMDA010000140.1 GCA_023128935.1 Candidatus Eiseniibacteriota bacterium
AGTTTGGCGGGGAGCACGTAGATCGAGCGCAATCCACCGAGTTGCTCAAGGCCGTAGAGATTGGCGTCCTTGAAGCCCATCTTCTTGAGCTCCTTGACCCGCTCCTTGGCCAGCGCGTACATCTCCTTCTTGGATCCGTAGCGGATGGCGTTCGTCGGGCAAGTCTTGGCGCAAGCCGGGAGCAAGCCCTCAGCGACGCGGTCGCGGCAACCGGTGCACTTATACGACTTCTCAGTGTCCTCGTTCACATGCGGTACCCCGTATGGGCAAGCTTCCTCGCAGGCGCCGCAGCCGATGCAGAGCTCCTGATTGACGAATACGGTGCCGAATTCCGGGTGCCGCGTCATGGCCTTCGGATCCACTGGACATGCCTCGATGCAGGCAGCGTCCGTGCAGTGGAAGCAATGATGACGGCGGAATTGCCAGTCCACCCCCTTGGCTTTGTCATACGTCTCGTGGAACTTGATCAGAGTCCAGGTCGTTGGCGACAGATCGGCCGGATTCTGGTACCCCCCGGCTTCAGCGAAGAACTGCGTCTTCTCCGCCGGGAGATTGTTCCACTGCTTGCAGGCCACTTGACAGCCCCGGCAGGCGATGCAGAGCGACCCATCATAGTAGAAAGAGCTCTCTGCCATCTTACACCTCCTTCTCAATGTCGCAGAGGAACGCCTTGTATTCGGGGATCATTGTATTCGCGTCCCCAACATGCGGTGTGAGTTCGTTGGCACTTGCACCGATCGCAATTCCCGAGTAGCCCCAATGCCATGGAATCCCGACCTCATGGACCGGCTTCCCATTCAACTTGAACGGCTTGAAGCGGTGTGTGACTACTGCATAGGCCGTGATGCTTCCTCTTGCGGTGCTGATCCGAACACTGTCGCCGTTCTTGATTCCCTTCTGGTTGGCGAGCTCGTGCGAGAGCTCTATGAACATATCCGGCATCAGCTCGGTAAGCCATGTCAGGTTCCGCGTCATTTGGCCGGCCTGCCAGTGCTCCACCACGCGATAGGTGGTGCAGATGATCGGGTACTTGTCGGGTTTCCCGATAGCATTCATTTCGGAGGCCCAGATCTTGACTGCCGGATTCGTCTGCTGCTTGTACAGTGCGTTCTTCACGGGTGATTCCATTGGTTCGTAGTGGGTTGGGAATGGCCCGTCTGCTAGTCCGTTCCCGAAGAGCTGGGCATGTCCATGTGGCTTCATAATGAAGGGGTATTTTGTCCCGGGTGCCCATCCGCCGTCCGGAACGTCCCCTTCCCACTTTTTCGTCTTGGAGTTCCACCGAATGACCCACTGGTCTTTATCCCAGGGTTTGCCGTCAAGATCGACCGACGCACGGTTGTAGATGATGCGGCGGTTGATTGGCCAGCACCAGGCCCACTCTGGGAAGAGGCCGATGTTGTTGGGTGCATCCATGAGGCCGCGGCGGGCGGCCATATTGCCTTTTTCGGTGTAGCTATTGCAGTAGAGCCAATTGCCGCTGCAAGTTGAGCCATCATCCTTGAGCCAGGCAAAGCTGGGGATCTGCTCGCCGCGCTTGACGGTCTTGGCCTTGTGCTCATAGTCACGCATGGCGAAGCCGTTGCACTCCTTGGCGACCATGTGCACATCAGGCTCATCTTCGTGGCCGTATTGCCAGAAGAGGTTGACGATCGGATCGGGGAAAGCACCGCCCTTCGTATAACGCTCGCGCAGCGCCTTGAAGAGCTTATCAACCATCCAGAGATCCGACTTGGCCTCTCCGGGCGCGTCGGCAGCCTTGTAGCGCCACTGCATCCAGCGGCCGGAGTTGCTGATCGAGCCCTCCTTCTCGACTGATGAAGCGGCCGGCAGGACAAAGACCTCAGTGTTGATCGTCTTGGGATCCACGCCAGGCCTCTTCCAGAAGTCCATCGTGTCGGTCTGCCACAGGTCTGCAGCGATCAGCCAGTCGAGCTTTTCGAGGGCCCGGCGTTCCTTGCGGGCATTCGGACCGGCAACGGCTGGGTTCTGCCCCATGCAGAAGAGGCCCTTGATCTTGCCCTCGTACATGGTTTCGAACATGCCGATGTGCGTGTAGATCGTTTTCTCGTCGAGTTTGGGCAGGTAGTGGTAGTCGAATTCGTTGCTCTTGGTGGCATGATCTCCCCAGTAGGCCTTGAGCAGGCTTACCATATATTTTGGCGTGTGTTGCCACCAGTTCGCGGACATGTCCCCGTAGGAGCCCTTGGGCGTCCACTTCTCGTGATAGGCCTTCAAGCCGGTATTGAAAGCCCGAGGGGTTTTCAGATAGCCAGGCAGAATGTGGTGGAGCAGCGCGTAGTCGGTTGAGCCCTGAACATTCGACTCGCCGCGCAGCGCGTTGATCCCGCCACCGGCCACGCCGATATTCCCCAAGAGCAACTGCAGCATCGCATAGCTGCGCACGTTCTGGGTTCCGTACGTGTGCTGCGTTGTCCCCATGGCGTACATGATCGTAGCCGACTTGCCCGGCTTGCCCGTGGCAGCGACTGCCTTGGCAACTTTCTTGAAGAGATCCACCGGCATGCCGGTGATCTCCTGCACTTTCTCAGGCGTGTATTGCGCGTAGTGCTTCTTCAGTAGCTGCAAGACACATTGCGGATCCTTCATCGACATGTCCCGCTGGGGACCGTTGCCATCCGGCTCGTAGGCCCAAGTCTTCTTGTCGTACTTCCGCTTGGATGCGTCGTAGCCGCTGAAGAGCCCGTTCTTGAAACCGAACTTGGAATTGACGATCATCGTTGCGTCCGTGTAGTCGCGCACGTACTCCTTGTGATAGAGCTTCTTCTCCAAGATGTATTTGATCAAGCCTCCGATAAACGCGATGTCAGTGCCCGAGCGCAAGGGTGCATAGATGTGGGCCTTAGTGGAGGTTCGCGTGAATCGGGGATCGATGTGTATTAGCGTGGCTCCCTTCTCCACCGCCTTCATGACCCACTTGAAGGAAAGCGGGTGGTTTTCAGCGGCGTTGGAGCCGATGATCAGGATGCAGTCGGAGTTCGCGATATCCGTCCAATGGTTCGTCATTGCGCCTCGACCGAAGCTCTGCGCCAGACCGGCGACAGTGGCCGAGTGTCATATGCGTGCCTGATGTTCGACGTAGACAAGTCCCAGCGCTCTCACAATCTTCCCGTACAGGTAACACTCCTCGTTGTCGAGCGCTGCGCCGCCTAGTGCCGCGAGGGCGTGCGTGCGATTGACGACCCGGCCCTGCTTGTCCTTCTCGGTGAAGGATGCGTCGCGGGCCGCCTTGATGCGCTCGCTGATTTTCTCGAGTGCCCAGTCCCAGGACTTCTCCTCCCATCTGGAGGAGCC
>JAGMDA010000141.1 GCA_023128935.1 Candidatus Eiseniibacteriota bacterium
CTCGGCGGCGGCGGCGAACAAGGCATCGGCGACGTCGCAATCATCTATGGATTCGAAGAAGCCGAATGCGCCCATGCGCTCGTCACGAAGGTTGTTATAGCTGTGATCGATTATGGCAGCGATCCTGCCGGCCAAGACACCGTGCTTGTATGCCAGGAAGAGTTCACGTTGGGCGTGTCCCCAAAAGGGATGTTGCTGCTCATCAAGGATGAATGCGACGGTGTGCCTCAGCGGTGGGACCCAGTCGGATCTCGGGGAATACCGCCTATAGATAAACCATGGCAATTCGATAAAGTCGCGCAGTGCCCGGCGGTCTTGTACTCGGACTATCTTGACGGGCATTGGTGTCTCCTCCTATCACGCCTGCGCTAGCGGCTCTCCGTAGTGCTTCTCCCAGATCGGGTCGAGGAGTCGTGCGAGTTCATCGTCGTAGCGGATCATGGCCTGGCGGTACTCGGGATCGCGAAGGCACAGCGCTGCTGACGGGTATCCCGGCTTGGCCCGGGTCTTCACAAACAGGTCATGGGCTGTCCGATGGTGGTCGCGAATGATGCAGGGACGAATCTCATTCCCTCGGCAATGCGGGGCGCAGAGATAGTTGTAGGATCGTTGCCACTGGCGCACACCGGCAAAGAGGTCCGAGAAAAGCGCGTCGGTCAGGCTCTTGCCCTGCGCGAATAGATCGTGGATATTGTCCTTCCAGAAGGGAACGAAGACGCACGGATATATGTTGCCATTCCAGTCTATGTAGAGGTAGCCACCTGTGCGGCCGCCGGCGATGCACCCGGAAGAGAAGGTGCCGCTATTCCAGAAGTCGGCGAAGAAGCGGCGTTCCTTCCGCACGATCTCCTGTTCTCTGAACCACATGCGGCGACGCATGTCGGGAGGAACCTGCCGAGCGACATCCACCCCGCGACCTATCGGCATGTATTGGAAGAGCCATTGATAGAGAGCCCCTTGTTGATCGAAGTAGAAATCGATCATCTGCTTCGAGATGAGCAACTCCGCGTTCTCAGGGGTAGCCGTGACGGAGATGCCAAACGGCACGCCGGCATCGCGGAGATGCTCGAATGCGGCCAGGATGCGGCGGTAAGTTCCCTTCCCGCGGCGCGCGTCAGTCTGCTCCTCGAACCCTTCGACGGAGATGGCCATCGTCATGTTGCCAACCTCCGCGAGCCGCTGGGCCGTCCCCTTGTCAATGAGTGTGCCATTCGTATAGACGAGGAAGTACTGCTGGGGATGACGCTTGGCGATCTCAACAATGTCCACGCTGCCGTCACGCCACACAAACGGCTCCCCGCCCGAGATCACGGTGAACCAGCTCCCCCATTTCTCGTACTTCTCGCGGAGCACGCGTTCTACGAGTTCCGCGGACAGGGAAGGCAACCCCTTTGGCACGCTTGCGGCATAGCAATCCCTGCAGCGGAGGTTGCACTCCCCCCCAGGGGAGATGGTGAAGAAACCGGGCGGCCCTAGACCATGTTCGGTCTCGAAAGCCTTCGCGCTCTCATTCACGTCGATGGTCAGGAACTGGCGCAGGAACAGATTGAGCAGCCGTTCCCGCACGGCGGGTGAACCGCGGTCGTAGGCCTTGAGAACTGCCCGCACGAGATTCGAAGCGATGTGGAACTTATCTTCCCGCTCGTGGCGCGGCCCCCACATCACAGGATCTCCACGATCAACCATCAGCTTGTAGGCAATCTTCTCTAGCGGTGGGAGGGCAACCCGCCATATCTTTGCGATGCTGCTCAGGTTGGCGGCTTGCGTGGCTAGGAACGTCGCGAGGTTGGCTTGCGTGATCCGCATCGTGTGACTCCTTTCGTGTTCAAGATGGGCGCGGGCGGACGCTCTTGGCTGACTCCTTTCGTGTTCAAGATGGGCGCGGGCGGACGCTCTTGGCTGATCCGGGACTCTTTCCGAATGCGCGCGTTCGCTGGAGCTGCGCCGGCATCTTTCGCCGGGCTTCTGCCCGGGATTTCGCTCCCCGCCACCTATCAAAACGCGTACTTGAACGCTATGTAGCCCTCGTCCATCTCCGCCAGTTGCCCGAAACTGGTTTGGCCTTTCTCCCCGATCACCCGAACCCCGCAGGCGATCTCGCTGTTGTCCGAAGGGTAGTAGGCGATTTCCGGCATGCCGATGATGGCGTAGTTGTCTCCAGGATGCGCACTGTCAGGGATCTCGACCGCGGCGGCCGCGGTTACCTTCACTGTGTCATTGCGCAGCTTCTTCTCCAGGCCCGCGACAACGTAGTTGTGGAGGCAGTCCCGTCCCAGCTCATGCGCAAACCCGTGGATGAATTGAGCGTTGATATAGAGACCGCCGGCGAATGTGTAGTCGCCGCCGATGACATACCTAGCGAAGTGCTCGTCCGGCAGCGAGGCGACCTCCTGCTGGCCGAGGCCCAAGGCGGACATGTCCACGGTCGTGTAGACAGCCTCTGGAAAGAAGACAGCGATCTCAGCCCAGACCCCGACGGTGCGGATCGCTCCGCTGAGATCAGCGCCCACGACGCTCATGCGCGGGTAGACTAGCGTGCTGTGGATGTTCACGCTGTTGCTGTCAACTGGCGCGAGAACCACTCGCATCGGTACCGGGAAGTCACTGCGCCCCGTCAAATAGCTCAGTGAGAGGTCGTAATTGAGGACCGGCCTGGCGATCTTGACCGCCACGGAAGCGGCTTCGCGGAGCGTGTTGACCGGCATGTCCAGCTCGTCTGACACATTGCTCGGTTCGACGCCGCCCGGGAGCGCAATGGGTGTGGAGAGTGCGGCTGCCCAATCGGGTGGCGGCAGCGTCGCCGGCGTGAAGCCGGGCGTGAAGACGGCCGAGAGGGTCACGTCACCCAGGTAGTATTGGGCGAGCACGCTATTCGTTCCCAAGTGGCGACCGAAGTCCCAGATGTCTTCGAGGTCGTCCGGGTTCAGATTGTCGGTGGGATTGATCTTGTCGGCGGTGCCCCACGCAATCCGCTGGCGTCCGATCCTGAGGTCGAGGTCGGGCGTGAAGAAACCGTACAGATCCACATACGCCTCGCGCAGGACCAAGTCCCAGGGGTTGGACTTGCGCTTGTCGAGCCCCATGAGATCTCGCGTGGTGGCCGCTTCCGAGGCGCCGAATCCGCGGATCCAGAACTCTGAGAAGACGTGCGCCTCGCTCGTGGGACTGGCGTTGAGGTCGAGCTTCAAACGGTTTTCATTCCAAAGGAGCTTGCCGTCTTCGAGCCGCGCCCGCGAGTCTGTCAACACGTACCCGCCGAGCTCGACCTGTCCCTGCACAGATGGGGCCACAAAGACAGCTGCAATAGACAGAAGGACGATTCTGATGGCCATAGTTCTCCCTATGGTTTCCGCTCCAGAAACCGCTCTCACTTCGGCCTCCTCTTTAGTTGTCTCTGAGTAAAGAATTTGTCCGTCAACCCCTGATCAAAGGCGATCTCGGCGATCATGTTCCGAGTTTTATGATTTTTCGCAAGGTCAGACATCTCGACCTCCATGGCAGTCCAGTAGCCGTCAACCTCCTTTATCTTTCTCTTCTCCTGTATCTTCCAGAGATTGCCCCTCTGGTCGTAATACTCAATCCTGGTTTGGTAGAAATTGTCCGACCTAATCCATATTATGAGTTTCGAGTAGTCCTTCTTCATCCCGGCTTTCGGCGTGAGCTCGAGTCGATAGTGCTTTAGCTCCTTGCTGACCCACTCTGCTTTTCCCTCCTTGTCTTCCAAGACCAGGCACTTGGTTGTGTCGGCTCCTAATAGCTCGGGATCGTATTCCTCGGAGTAGTTGATCGTAGCCATATCGTCGTAGGTGAAGTCCGTGCCGGCGAAACTCTCGTTCTTCACATGGGAGGCAATCCGCCTTACCTTTTTGAAAGCAGGCAGATAGACATACATCAGATCGTCAGGAAGGTCCAGAAAACCTATACCCTCTTGATCTGCTGGCGAGGTGAACTTGACCATTCTCATGTCTGCTCCCTTCTGCCAGATCTTTGCCTCGCGCGTCTTCTCCTTTCCTTTCTTGTCGATGAGAATCATGCTCAGCGTGAACTCCTGGTCCTGAGGTGCGTTGACAACCAGGTCCGACCTCCGAAGAATATCGAGAGTAGGCAATCCCTCTGTGTCTTGGGCCTTGGCCACACTACCGAAGAGCAACCATGGCATCACCATTAGGAGCAGCGTTCCCCTCATAACTTGGACCTCCTCGTATGGCGCCGTCTATCCGGCGACCTTCTCTCTGCGACGACTGTTCTTGCCCTTTGCTGTGAACCTCTCCGCAACGGTGGTTGCGAGGGCCCCCGTCCCGCGGTCAAAGCGTGCGACGAATCCTGCTCTGGATACCAACAGCAAAGAGGGCAGAACAGTGATCGCACTTACCGAAGCAGTCACCATTGTTATCGCAAGGATGTAGCCAAACCATCTCATCGGAACGATGTCGCCGAGTACGAGGACGAGAAAGCCGATGGCCACAGTCAGAGCATTGATGAGGATGGCCCTTCCCGCAGTCTGCAGGGTCTTCTGGAGGGCGCCGACTTCAGTTTCGCCTCTTGCGAGCTCGACTCTGAAACGGGTAATGAAATGAATCGAATAGTCGATGCCAACGCCCATCGAGATATTGCTGATCAGAATAGTGAGTTCATCAAGCGGGACGCGGAAAATCACCATTAGGATGAAGTTCACCAGGATACAAAGGAGAATGGGGGTGGTTGAGATGAGCCCACCGACAAGGGACCGAAAATGCAGGCTAAGGAGAAGAAATATGAGGAGGAGCGCCGTAGCCAGGCCGAAGCCCTGACTCCTCATGATCTTTCTGTCGAGCTCGTGGTAAAGCAACGGTATCCCTGTGTGGGCAGCAGTTAGCGTCGTCCGGGCGTGGGAATCCGCTGTGGCAACGACGGTGGGATACTTCGAGGCCGCCACGGCAACCCAATCTTCATTGATCTCCCACAGATCGCCACGCAGATCCTGGGCGAATTCCTGGTCGTCAATCAGGTCCGGAGAAAACGTGGGCCGTAGTTCTTCGATGACCTGCTCCACTCTTACGCGTTTCTGTTCATCGCCTATGATCGTGAAGATGGCCTCGGCCATATATTCGAGAATCTCGGGCTCTTCGGAGTAGAGGGCCGTTGGAATATCCCTCTCCAAGATGTCGACAAGGTCACTTTGGGTGGGCGTGCAGCTCTGCAAGGTCGTGCTGATATGAGTGAGGATGCTCTGAATAACTTCTTCTGATTCTATATCAACGTCGGCCTCCTGGCTGCGCAGATACCCCTCAGTCGTGATCGCGATCGACCGGATAGACGTGTTATCAAGCGTGTCGAGAGGCCGTGCAATCGCCCGGTGGATTACGTCGCAGCCAAAGCTCTCGGGCGTGCTGCCTCGAAGGCCTCTCTTCTCAGTAGCCCACTTGATCTTCGATGAGATACGCTTGGCACGCTCCCGCAGTAGCTCTTGGGCCAGGCCCTCGGGACAACGAGACATTCTGACCATAGCCATGTCGGTCGTCAGCTCGTTCTCTAGGTAGTCCTCAATGACATCTACGACGGTGGATATGACTTTCGTATTGACGGAGCCGAGTTTTGCCTGAATCAGGCCTTCAGTTGCGTCATCGTTGACTAGCTGAGGTAGGACCTCATTCCCTTCCAGGAAAAACCAAAGGTTTGCGACTCCTCGCTTCGTGGGCGGGATGCTGTAGTGGCCGTTCATCACGCGGTTCATTTCGCAGATGAGGTCAGCAATTGAATGGGCGCCGTTGATGTCCGGTTGGGCGTCCAGAAATCTCTCCAATCTGATCATTTCCCTCAAAACCAGGGGGTCTTTCATATTTCCCTGGATGTATATCTGAACCGGTATGGCACCGCCGAGTTCTGCCTCCATCATGTCCTCGCTCTTTCTTATCTCACTGTCCTCTTCGAAGTAGGAGGCGTAGTTCACTTCGCGTTGCAGTTTAGGAATGGCGAGGGCGGCGGCGATAATCACGACCCCACCAAGGACCAGGAAGAGCCTCTGATTGGCAGGTACAAAGCGCGCGACGCTGTCCAGAAAGCGGGTTGCCCAGTTGATCTCGATCCCTCGGTGATCCAGCCTGACGGTTTTGCGCTTCAGGAAGGAGAGGACTGCGGGAACGAGGGTGATTGAGAGGATCGTGGCAAAAAGAACACCGAGACCCGTAGCTGCGCCGAATTCCCTGATTATGCCCAGGTCGGAAGGGAGGAATGACAGGAATCCGATCATTGTGGTGACACCGGTAAGGAGTATGGGCCTACCGACTTCAGTTAGGCTGTGTGTGATGGCTGTGGCTCTGTTGTCTCCCAGGCGGATGTCCTCGTTGTACTTGGCAAGCATGTGGATTCCATAGGCACTCCCAATGGCGATAAGGAGAACGGGTAGGACCTCGGAGGCCATAGTAAGCTGCATATTGAGGAGCCCCATTGTCCCCAACGTCCAGACCGTCGCGAGAAGTACTGTAGTGAGGGGTAGGAAAACCCCACGGAAGCTTCTAAAACTGAAGTAAAGAGTAGCTATCACTAAGAGTGTAACCAGCGGGAGGAATATCTTTAGATTCGCTCTAATGAGGTCACTGAGAAACGCTGTCTGGAAAGGCATTCCTGCATAGTAGATAATTTCCTTGCCTTCTGTTTCCTGGACAATCGCTTTCATCTGGCGAGAGACGTCTATTTTGTCAGTGCCGGCTTTCAGGCGAGCAATGATCAGTGTAACCCTGCCATCACTGGAGACCAAGTTGCCTCTGTACATCTTTTTCGAAAGCGTGTATTCTCTCAGCCTCCGGAGTTCCGCGGGATCTTGAGGGATATCGTCCTTGTCAATGAGCTTGCCGACCTCTAGACCCCATTCGGTCTTTCGCATGTCGAGAACATCAGTGAGACTAATCACATGTGAGAGCTCAGTCATATGCTGGAACTTCTGGGTGATTCTACTGACTCTATCCAAAGTGACGGGGTTGAAAATGTCGTCTGTCTCGAGAGCCACCATGGCGAGGTAGTTGCCTCCGAACTCGTCACCGACTTTATTGAAGAGAATCACACTGGCGTCGTCGGAAGGCATGTAGCTCAGGAGGTCGCTGTTTATGGTGAGGTCCTTTAGGTGATAGGCAAGGAATGCCGTAATACCTATCGTGGCGAGAACAATGGGGATACGGAGGCGAAGAACTAACTGGGCGAAGCGTTGCATCGACTACTCCTTAGACCAAATGGACCGAAGTCGTTCTCTCGTCCAATCCCGGGCAAGAAGAAGTCGCGGGCCAGTTCTCCGGTGCCGCGACAAGTCCTAGGCCGGCCTCTCAACGAGGATCCCGTGGAAAAGCAGGCGCAGCAGAGCCTCAGCGCGTTCTGTGGCGTCAGGCATATTCGCGGCCTCAATCCACGGGTACTCCAGCCCCTTCAGCGCCGTAATCACAGCAATGGCTGTGACTTCGATGTCCCCATCCTGGAACCTGAACACCTCCTTTCTTTTACCCTCCGCCAGGATGCGCCGGAGGATAGCCATCTCGTCCTTGAAGTCCCTCTCGCGGACCCTCTCGATGAATGAGTAATGCTCCAGATACTCTTCCTTCAGCGCACTGTAGAAATTCGTGAGCTCCCCAAGATGCCGCATCCTTGTGACGATATACGCGCGCATCTGCTCCTCGGGGGAGGCGGCCCTCTCAACTGCGGCTGAGATCCGTCGGGCGAGGGTCTGCCCTTCGCGTTCGATGACGGCGCGGAAGATGTCCAGCTTGCTCCGAAAGTGGTGGTAGAGCGTGCTCTTTGCCATGTGCGCGGCGGCAGCGATCTCGTCGACCGTTGTCTTGTTGACCCCGAAGCGCGCAAAGAGTTTCTGAGCGCTCGTGAGGATAAGCTCGTGTGTGTCCATTCGTTCCCTCTGGTTGCCGGCCAGCCACTGCCATCTGTGCGAAGCGCGCTTGCGACCCTGCGGCTTCCAACGGTCGAATACTACTATTCGACCGTTTCGGTTTCAATGTTTCTTTCTTCGCGCGGCCACTTCCTCGGAAGAGGAAACGGTGGCGGGCTCACGTCAGCCATAACACACTGCAACGCTGTGGGTTATGCCTTGGGCCGGGGCTTCAGCCTCCTTGGCATCTGTCAGGCACGCTGCTATACTGGCCGGGGCGACGTAGATAGGTAGCAAAGGACAGCAAGCCTCGAGGGCTGAGCGACCAAGGAGGTCTACGATGAGAACAGGCTTTGCGTTATTGGCCATCCTGCTCATGGTGGCCG
>JAGMDA010000142.1 GCA_023128935.1 Candidatus Eiseniibacteriota bacterium
GCCTGTCGGCCCTCGGCGTCGTGATGGAGCCCTGTTGGGCCGTTGCGCTGAGTGGGCTAGGGAAGCGAGCAGGCAGGCGAGGCGGGGGACCGGTTTTCCTCACAGCCGACTATGAGACTGGGATACTCTTGAAGCCGCGGTGTCCCGCCTGCGGGATCCCCATCGGAGAGCGGGCGGAGTTAGCGGGTTCAGATCTGGTCTGCCCCGGTCACTTGCAGCCGAGCGAGGCAGCGGAAACGTTGGACCGCAAACCCCTGCATAGGAGGACGATTGGATGAGAGAGAGGAGTCACAGCCGGAGTGACGTATGGAAGCCGGCTGCGGCTAGAAGCGCGGTGCGATCAGCCTGTCTGATGAGACTCTTGACGGGCTGCTTGGCCTTGACGGTGATGCTGACGGCTACCTCGGTGACAGCCGCAGATGAGTATGAGCGCATCCGCGAGAAGGCCGAGGAGATGCTGGTGGCGGTCAACGGTGCTGTAGCGGACCCAATGGCCCACGGCAAGGATTCTGAGATGGAGAAGACCTATGCCGGATACGCCTACCTGCTGACCACCGCGAAACTCGAGACGCTCGAGGGACTGATCGCCAAGGCAGAGAGCCCCGAGGAGCAAGCGCACCGGGCACAGACATCGAAGATTATTCACTATCATGCCCTGCGAGCGAAGGTGGCCTCAGTCATCGACCAGTGCACCAACGCCAGGCGAGACAACACCATCTCGGTTGAGGGAGAGCCAATCGTACTTCGGGGGTTGGACTTCCGCATTGGCCTTCAGGAGGATCGGGACACCCGGCGGAAATGGGCGCTGGCAGCCGACCACCTCTACACCGGGATCAATGTGATCCAGCGTAGCCTCCTCATGGACATGCAGAAGCATGCGGTGGCGATGGGCTACACCGGGTACTATCCATTTCTCCGCGAAGTGGAAGGCTGGGACGTCGAGCTGATAAAGGACACTGCCGAGTCGCTCCTGGTTGAGACAGAGGATGCCTACCTGGCAAGCCTCGAGGATTGGTCGCAGAGGGAGTTTGGTCTGGTGCTCCGCAAGATGCGAACCTACGATGCCAACCGGCTTTTCTTTTTCCCAAGCCTTTCCTCCCAGGTGAAAAATGTCAAGCCACGCGATGTGGTTATTGCAACCCTGGCGGATCTAGGATTCCAGCACAATAAGCAGCGCACGCTTAAAATCAAGGTGCGTGAGAAAGAGCATTGCATGCCCGAAGCCAGAGCCTACCCGGACCACAAGGGCAAGGTGCGCGTGACCATGGTACCCAGCGGGCAGCTAACGGATATTCAGGATCTGTTGGGTGCCGTGGGAGAGGCAGAGTTCCACTATCTCATTCCGGGCCATACCCGCTTTGAGGATAGCTACAATGGTACCAACGTCCTGCCGAGCGCCTACCGGGCTCTCTTTGAGATGATCGTCGAAGAGCCCGCTTGGATTTCAGAGCACCTACAGCTCAAGGACGTCACGCCGCAGGATGTAGCCGATGCATTCCGCTTCCGGCGGCTCTACAGGGTGCGTGAGGCAGCCGGGAAGTTGATATTCCAGCTGCAGCTGCATGAGAATCCGGGCCTGGACCCCTCCGCATACAATGACGTAATGGAGAAAGCGCTGCTCTGGAATCGCACGAGCACTGATGCCGAAGGCTACTTGAATGCCAATGACGACTACCGCAGCGGGGGACTGCTCCTCGGATATGTGCTCGCAGCCCAAATCCGGGATGCACTCAAGGCCGAATGGGCCGATGACTGGTTCCGGAAGACCGAACTGGCCGACCAACTGACCCGTGGAGCAGCAAAGGGCTACGCGCTGACACTCGAGGAGTTCCTCGAGATCTGGGGGATTCCGGCGCTTGACCATGCCAATCTCGCACGTCAGTTGGCGGTCGGATAGGCAATCGTACTTAATTCTTATGGGGGAAAACGGGATGCGGATAGTCCCGCGAGGCAGGCCGTAGAAGACCGTCAAGGTGAGGAGAATCAGACGTGGCGCGGATGACCAAAGAGGAACTGCGAGAGGATCCTATACTTGAACGGGTCCAGCAGACACTCAACTTCGTGCAGAGTAATGCCCGGTGGATCGCGCTGGGCGTCGCTGCTGTGATTATCCTGATCGCCGGGGTGATCATGATCAACCGCTCGCGCGTGCGGGCTGAAACCGACGCAGCGCAGCTGCTTTCGGCAGGTCAGCAGCTGTATCTGCAAGGCAACTATGCGGAATCCGAGTCTCAGCTCCAGCAGCTCCTGGATATGCACGGGGCCTCGCGAGCCGCGGCGCAAGCATGGATCTACCTGGCCGATGGACTTGCGGCTCAAGAGAGACGGGAAGAGGCCCTAGCAGCATATGAGAGCGCGGGCGGGAGGGGCACGACGCCGATCATACGGGCCGCCGCCGCCAGGGGTAGGGGCACCGTACTGGAAGATCTCGAACAGTTTGGAGAGGCCTCTAAGGCCTACGAGGAGGCAGCCGGTGTGGAGACAATCTTCCAAGTTGATGATCTCCTAGGAGCTGCGCGCACTGCACTACAGGCGGCTGATCCTGCCCGGGCGCAGGTCTTGCTGGAGCAGGCCCAGGCAATTAAAGCGACTGGGCGCAGCGTCAATCGCGCAAAGATCCAGTTCTATCTTTCTCAAGCCGAGGCGGCTCTTTCCAAGTAAGCTGATGACATGGAGCCCGGGCAAGAGGCTCTCTTGCCC
>JAGMDA010000143.1 GCA_023128935.1 Candidatus Eiseniibacteriota bacterium
GGGATTACGGCGCAAATAGGAGGAAGCCTCCTGCAGGAAGAAAGCGAACTCCTTCAATAGATCTCCGTGCCGTGGGGACGCAAAAAGAGGTCCTCAACGACCCTCCCGGCGTGCAGGGTTAGTGATCGTGTCGCGAACCGCTGGGCAAACTCCCGGTTGTGGGTGGCAACCAGGACGGTCGTACCCAACAGGTGCAACCGCGCGAGGATCTCCATGATCTCGGACCCAGTCTCCAGATCCAGGTTCCCCGTGGGCTCGTCGGCGAGAAGAATGGGAGGCTCGTGGATCAGGGCCCGTCCGATCGCCGCGCGCTGCTGTTCACCTCCGCTCAGTTCGTGCGGGAAACGCTCCCGCTTGCCGTAGATCCCAACACTGTGAAGCACGCGCGAAACCGCGCGTGTGATAATTGTGCGCTCCAGTGTTCCAGTCATCCGCAGGCAATAGGCCACATTCTCAAACACCGTCTTGTCTTTGATCAGGCGGAAGTCCTGGAACACCATGCCGCATCTGCGGCGCAGGTATGGAACTTGGCTTCGCGAAATCGATTCGCTGTCAAAACCTGCCGCTAGGACACGCCCGTGTGTCGGCCGCTCCTCAAGCGTGATCATCTTCAGCACCGTGCTCTTGCCCGCCCCGCTCTCGCCCAGCAGAAAGATCATCTCGCCTGGTTCGATGCCGAAATGCAAATCCTCCAGGGCCCACATGTCCACTGGATTCGGGTACTTCTTGTACACATGTTCGAAGGCAATCATTGGTCGGCCGTTCCGTCCCATTCGTCCGGGGCAGTAAGCGGGATCTTGGTGGGTAGCGGCGCTCCGATGCGATCTGTCCCGCGTCCTTGGCACGCCTCGTAATACGTGCGCGCGTCCTTGCGGCTTAGCTGTTTCTGGGGAACCTCAAGGATGCGCACGACTTCTTCACGGTTACTGAGGCAATCCAGTATTGTGATCCGATCTCCCGGATGAACGTCCCGGGATGGACGGACCTGCTCTCCATTGAACAGAATGCGGCCCGCCCGGCACTCCCGTGCCGCCAGGGAACGGCTCTTCTGCAAGCAGAGCCAATGCAGAATACGGTCAATTCTCACCCCAGGATCGCCTCTCGATGTAGTGGCGCTGCTTCACCTCTTCGACAAGCTCTTGGTAGCGCTGCTCCATCTTCTGCTTGCGGACCCACCCGAGCAACTCCTCCTCAATCTCATCGAAGGCATAGTCACGCTTGGCTTCCAGGCCAAGTACCCGGAATATGTGAAAGGCACCTTCCGCCGCAACAGGCTGGGCCACTCCTCCCACTGCCAGGGAATTGATGGCCTGCAGGATCACAGGATCAAGAGACTGCCTGGGAATGAAGCCCAGATCCCCACCGCGATCGCGTGAGTGCGGATCATCGGAGTAGCGTCTGGCGAGATCCCCAAAGGACTCGCCGGCATCCAGGCGGGTGAATAATTCTTGGGCGCGCGATCGCGCGCGCGCTTCATCGGCTTTCACCATCGGCACTGCAAACAGGATATGGCTCGCATGCACCCAGCCACCGGCCAGATCCTTCTCGTGAGCCAGGACGAGATGGTAACCCAAGGGACTCGCCAGCGGTTCGCTGACCTGGCCGGGCTCGAGGGAGAAGAGGGCCTCCTCGAAATCGCGCCCCAGTCTGTCACTGAAGTCCCCGCGATGGATGTGTTGGAGGTCACCCCCATCACGTCCGTTCGGGTCGTCAGAGTAGCGTTGCGCTGCATCCACAAATGAGATGGCGCCCGAGCGGATCTGCTCTGCAACCTCGAGGGCCAGATCCCGCGCCTTCCCGAGAAGGAGCGAGTCGGGTCGCACGCGGATCAGGATGTGCTGAAGATGAACCTGCGCCTCCCGTTGGGGGAACTCACTGCGATGCTCTTCGTAGTAGCGCCGGACCTCCTCAGGATCAACGCTAATCTCTCCACCCATCCGGCTCTGGACCAGGCGGCTCACCATGAGTTCCGATCGCGCCTGCTCCATGTATCGCTGGCGGAGATCCTCCTCGGTCATCCCCTCGCGCTGCAGCTGGATCTTGAACAACTGCTCCGATCCTATCTCCTCACGGCTGCGGGCGATTGCATCCTCTACCGTTCGGGCGACTTCCTGCTCACTGACTCTGATCTCCTGCTGCTTGGCTTCCTGGAAAAGCACTCGCTGGTCAATGGCCTGCTCGAGGATCTGTTCGCGCAGCTGCCCGACCCTCACCGAGTCGCCCGGATCAATCCCAAATCCCTGCATGGCGATCAGCAGTTGGGCCTCCAGCTCGCTCAAGAGAATGGGATCCTCATCCACTATGGCTACAATCCGTTCTGCTGAATCGGCCAAGGCGCGTCCGCCAAACCCCGCGAGTACAGCTACTACACAGAGAAGCGCCATCCCATGCATGCGTCTCATGAACCCTCTCCAAAAAGATTGCCGTCGCTTGCTCCAGGCCCGGAGGCCCGGTTGAAAAATCCGCACCTATCACCAGCCATCTGCCGCGGATCAGCCACCAGGTCGCCCCAGGTTCCGCACAATACGCGACTGGTTGATCCCATCCAACCCCAAAGCCACTTGTTCGATGGTAGATGGAGAGCAAAGCCCCGAGTGACAGATAAAGGCTCCAGGTGACGGAAAACCTAGACAGAAAGCTTAGACAGAAACCCCCGCGAAGATCCGATCTGATTGCTGTGCGCAAGTCACCCTGGATGTAGCAGGTCCGGTGAGGCTCCGTGGGAAAGAGGCTGCCTGATGAGGAATCCAGAAGCATTCCCACCTCCAGGGGATGTGATCGACTCCGGCTTTGCCGACATGCTGCGCAGCACCGCGGCGTTGACCAATACATTGATCCAGATCTGGTCACCGGATGGGAATCTGGTCTTCTCAGCTCCGCATCCCGCGCCCGCAGCGCTGACACAGCGTGCCAGTCTGCTGGCCCACAGGTCGATTGAGGCTTCCCACCCCTTCCGTGAGATCCAGTCCAATGAGCGGCCTTTACTCGCTGTGCCTGTGCGGAGCGCGGGGAAGATCGCAGCGCTCATAACTGCGATTCCCTGGGCCGCGCCCTGGTCCACCAACCCGGTCGGGGATCCGCTCGATCGCGCCGCCGCATTATCCAGCATCTTGCCAGCCCAGGCCGGCAAGGGAACCTCTCCGCCTGTCGACTACAGGCAGGACTGGCAAGCGATGATCGAGACCCTCGCCTGGAACCTGGGTCGCCACCTTGAACTGCTGGAGTGCTCCGCGGACCAGCGCAAGGAGATCGTCAGTCTCCATGGTGAACTCGATCTGCTCCGCAGGATCTCCGCACATCTGGCCAGCTCCGATGACACCTACCAACCGATAGAATTCGTGTTGCAGCAGGGATGCGCCGCTGTCGGCGCCGATCTGGCTGTGCTCCAGTTGCCGGAGACACGGGTGCCGATCTCCTGTCCGAACCCATTGCGGCCCGCGCCTCGTATCCGGATCTCCGGTAGATCGCTACGGCAACTGGCTGGACAGCTGTGGTGGAGGGTAGGCACCTCGAACATCACCTGCCTCCACGGCCGCCTGAACGACATCCTGGGCAGCAATTGCCCCCTGCCAGATCCCGTCTGCATCGCGCTCAACCGCCTCAGCCCCAAGAGCCCCAAGGCGGGCTTCCTGGCCTACCTTCGCGCGGGACACCAACCCTTCGATCAACATCAGCTGCGGCTACTCGATTCCCTGGCTGAGCAGAGTTCCCTCGCGCTCAGGAGCGCAGCTCTCTGTGAGAACGTCAATGACTTCCTGATGTCAACCGTCAAGGCGCTGGTGAGTGCGATGGAAGCCAAGGACCCATGCACCTCGGGTCACTCCGCCCGCGTCAATTTGATCTCGATGCTGCTCGGCAAGCATCTGGAACTCCCTTCCTCGGAGATGGAAACACTCAAGTGGGCTTCCATTCTCCACGACGTGGGCAAGATCGGCATGCCTGAGTCAATCCTCAAGAAGCCGGGCCAGCTCAATCCAGATGAATTCGACGTGGTCAAGCAGCACCCATGGCGGGGCTATAAGGTCATCAACCATGTCAGCCAGTTGAAGGTGGCCAGCCAGGCCGTGCTGTTCCATCACGAGCGCGTCGACGGCCGGGGCTATCCGACGGGCATCTCGGGCAACGCCATCCCCCACTGCGCCCGCATCATTTCCGTGGCGGATACATTCGACGCGCTGACCTCAACCCGGCCCTACCGAGAGGCCCGGACGGAGGATGAAGCCTACGAGGAAATCCGGCGGGTGCGGGGCAGTCAACTAGATAGGGATGTTGTCGACGCGCTGGCCGACATGCTGCCCTTCCTCAAGGAGCATCGCGTAATGCTCGAGTCCGCGCAGCAGACTGCCTAGCTCGCCCCCTGTAACGCGATGGCCATTCCGAACCGATCGCGATTGCAAATAAGCCATGAGCCACGAGCTACTCGCGCTTGCGAATAATCCCCCGTGAAATTCGAATATACTTGTACAAAATCCTTGCTACTCGCCAGTGTTTATGCTAGGTTTCCGTAGTTCTGTGCACCTAACCAACCAGTCGTAGCATCTTGTTTCAGCCGTTTCGCCTTATCTCCTCGGAGGTCTGTCCATGTCGCTCTATACTTTGGCCGTCAACCCTATGCGTCGTCTTGTCAACTCTGTGGGCCGTGTTGCGGAAACCGCGGATCCTGGGATCCGTGTGCCTGCCACTGCTGGTGCTGCCACAGCCAGTCCGGCTGCTCCTGTGGTGCCGGGTGCCGCCACAGCCAGTCCGGCTGCTCCTGTGGCGGCGGTTCCCACCAAACTCTTGCGCTT
>JAGMDA010000144.1 GCA_023128935.1 Candidatus Eiseniibacteriota bacterium
AGATGCCCATGGCTTCGTCGGTATCGAGTAACGTGCCGGATCCGCCGGAGTGCTCTGGAGGATTACTGGACATGGGCAGCTGCCGCTGGGCTGGCTTGGGGGGGCGGTGCATCCTCGCGGTTCACGTTGCCCGGATTATCGCTTGGCCTGCGGCCGCGTCGAAGTCCTCTCTTCTTGGCCGGTTTCGTTGCCTCGCGCTCGGCCTTGATGCGTTGCAGGAGAACAGAGGCGGGCTCGTCGTTCGGGTCCTGATCCACTAGCTTGCCCTCGAAGGCCCATTTGAGTATGGATTGGCGGAGGCGCCGGCACTTGCGTTCCGCTACCTCAAGTAGGCTGGCAGTCACGGCAGCCACGGACACTTGTTGGTCAATGGCTGATGAAATGCGGGCCTCTTCACGCAATGGGGGGAGCGCGAGTGTATGTATTGCAAGACCGGCGGCACCCAGATGATGTATACCCACCCCCCTGGACTCATGAGCGAAGCGGCCCCCCTCGGCATCGCAACGAAAATGAGATAAGAGCCAGTCTCGCAATTCCGGAACAGCTCTAACGCGCAGTACCGTATTCTGGAAACAGCAGTTCTCTATCCGGCCATCCCAGAAGGCTGGCTTGCCGACCTCACTACGACTTCCGCTAGCCTCATTCAAGAGGATATCGCCCGTATGGAGTTTGAAGCGTGGTTGCTCGTCAGGTGCGAAATTCATAGTCTTCACATCCGACAAATCGATTCCGTTCCAAGTAATGTTTGCCGCCCGGAGATAAGGCATCATGTATGGACCGGAGTGGTTCTTTGGGGATCGTTGTCTTCCTAACTGCACTTCAGCCAACTGCTCCACAGTCGCCCAACACCACCCCCCAGGCAACCCCGGCAACCCCTCAGTATCTGGCGCCACAGGCTCCTTGTACTTCCCCTTCCACCGATCATCCTTCGGCACCTTCCCCTTCGCCGTCATCTTCACCAGCTCAGCCTCTTCCCACCGACGCCGACGCTCCTTCAGAATGCGCTCCAGGAGAACAGATGCAGGCTCATAGTCCCGCCCCTCCTTCCGGGCAAGCTCAGCTTCAGTTGGCACCAGACGCCCTTCCACCGCAGCCTTCAGCACCGACGCCCGGTAGCGCTTCAGGGTTACCCGGACACGCTCCAGCGCGGCGATGGCGGAGTCGAGCTTGGTGAACTGGGTCTCGATGGCTTCGACGATGCGGTGTTGTTCTGGGAGGGGAGAAATGGGGAGCGTCAGCTTCCTAAGAAAGGCGAAATGACGAGCGTAGCCCCTGCTTGGAACCGGATGAGCCTTCAGTAACCAGCACAAGTACGAGCAGAGCAGTTCCCCCCTTGGCGCTAGGACCTTGACGCCATCTGCCCCTTGGATGAACCGCTCACGGACCAGCTTGACGCATCTCGTATGATCACCGAAAACGATCGCTGGCAGCGGACCGGGATGCACAAGGGAGTCATCGTTGGAGTAGCCACCGACCACTTGGTCCCCTTGATCAATGACGGGGTACGCGCCGGATTCAAGATACTGACTACGCGGCAGTTTGAGCCTAGAGGATGTTATGTTTGAGAAAACATGGACAAATGGAACCAGTGACCAGCCTCTTGGCAGTTCTTTCTTTGCAGAGGTGCCACCTTCTGCCTTCATGCCACCAACACCTCATTCAACTCCGCAATGATCTCCTTCAGCTCCCCACCAAACACCTTACCAGCCTGACCCAATCCCCCCTCCTCAATAAACGGCACATAGTCAAAGTCTTCAAACCCAAATTCCAGACTAGTAGCAATATGATCCCGAATCATCTCCAGCCAATGCATCTGCTCCTTCGTAAACTCCCGCTCCTGCTGTGCAAGCCACTTCTCGAACCGGATCTGCACCATCTCCGGATAAGGGATCAGTTCATCATCCTGCTTAAGCGCGAATCTGACCAAGGAAACAACGTCAGCAAGAAGCCGCTGCCCTGATGCGCCATGGACCTTGTCCTTCTCCAGCATCGAGTAGGCCCACCAGAGCCCCTCGGTCGTCCAGTACTGCGGCGGGGCCTTGATGGCTTTGGCCAGCTCCTTGATGTCCTTGTAGCGAAGCCGCTTGGAATAGGGCTGGGAGTAGAAGAACTGGAGGGCATCGAGTTCGTCCTTATGGTCCCGAATGAACTTCTCGAACGATGCAACCATCCCCAGGGCCTTCTCCTTTGCAGCCTTCGAGAACCCGGCCTCAAGAAGCTCATCCTGGCTGGTGACATCGATCTTCTGCTCAAAGTGCTTCTTGAGGTCCCGGAGGAGCTTCCTGAATCCCGGCTTGGTAGCGAGAGGACGGACGGCATCCTTGCAGAGCGTCTCGGCAGCAGCCTTAACTTGTTCGACGGTGGGTTCCTTGTCCTCCGGTATCCCAGTGCGTCTGCGTGCCTCCTCGATCTGCTTGTCTGGATCAAGTGACGCGACAATCGAGCCCGTGATCTCTGCCAGCCCCACACCATCAGAGGCCACCTTGATCCGCGCGCGCTCCTCGGCTCCGCATTGCTTATCGAGACGAGCGAGTCGGCTGGCAAGCGAGGAGAGCAGGTCAGGGTTGGTTCCGCCCGCCGCCACATGTTCCAGGATGGTTTTGAATCCAACCCCCTTCTTGCGCTCCAGGGGTTGTGTATCGGCCATTTCGTGCTCGGCGAGGCCGACGCAATCGACGAGTATGAAATGGGTCTTGGCAGATGCATCGGGGGTAACGGCCTTGAGTTCGTTGTTGTCTATGACCCGTACGCCGCGGCCCTTCATCTGCTCAAAGTAAAGCCTGCTCTTGACCGCCCGCATGAACATGACGATCTCAACCGGCTTGATGTCTGTTCCCGTCGCGATCATATCCACCGTCACTGCAATGCGCGGGAAGTAGCTGTTGCGAAAGTCCTGGATGAGGTCGGCCGGCTTCTTGCCCGTGGTCTTGTAGGTGATCTTCTGGGCGAAGTCATTCCCCTTGCCGAACTCCTCGCGCACGATCTCGACGATATCCTCGGCGTGGCTGTCGTCCTTGGCGAAGATCAGGGTCTTAGGGACCTCAGTCCTCTGGGGGAAGATCTCCGTGAACAACCTCTCACGGAAAGTGCGTATGATCCGTCGGATTTGGTCCTGAGCTACCACATTCCGATCGAGATCATTGGCCCCGTAGGAGATATCTTCGTCGGGCATCTCCCAGCGGACAGCACGGGTTTGACGGTCCCGCAGACCCACCACCGAATCAGCCCCAGCCTCAATGGTTGACCCTTCCTCGGTGATCTTCGTCCGGATCTTGTAGACCTCGAAGTCCACATTCACGCCGTCTGCCACCGCCCGCTCATGGCTGTATTCCATCACCAGGTTCTGGTGGAAAAAGCCGAAGGTGTGCTTCGCGGGTGTGGCAGTGAGCCCAATGAGGTAGGCATCGAAGTACTCCAGCACCTGACGCCAGAGCGAATAGATACTGCGGTGGCACTCGTCGATAAAGATGACGTCAAAGTACTCGATCGGGATCGCTGTGTTGTAGGCTACTGGAACCGCATCCTTGATCAGGCTCCCCGAAGTATCGAACTGCGACCCCTCCTCCAACTCTGGGTCAAGCTCCGGTTCGCCCTGAAGCATAGAGTAGAGCCGCTGGATCGTCGTGATCACCACCTTGGCTGAGGCACCGATCTTGTTGGAAGTCAGCCGCTGAACGTTGTACAACTCCGTGAACTTGCGCTGGTCATCTGTGGTCCGGTAGTTGGCAAATTCCTTCTCCGCCTGCTCCCCGAGGTTCGTGCGATCCACCAGGAATAGAATCCGCCGTGCCCCGCCAAACTTGATCAGCCGGTAGATGGCGGTGATTGCGAGCAGGGTCTTCCCACTTCCCGTGGCCATCTGGATGAGCGCCCGCGGCCGATCCTCTGTGAACGACCGCTCAAGATTCGTGATGGCCTCCACCTTGTTCTGCCAGAGACCCGGGATGTGCACGGGAGGCAAGGTGCGGAGGCGGGAGCGGAGAGATGATGGCTTGGCTCCGTACACGCCCTCTGTAGACTCAGCATCTGCGACAGCCCACCCACGAGCCCACCGGGAGAGAGGATCAGCCGCTAGCCACTCTGCGTGCGTCTCTGGCCGGTGAATAGCGAACACCTGGCGGCTGCGCGGCTCGGGATCAAGGAGATTGGTGAATCGCGTGACGACTCCGGTGCTCAGGTACAGAAACGGGAGGGGGGTGACGTGCGTGCTGAGCGTCTCTGGGAGCCCCGTGGCGTACTTTTTGGCCTGGACCTCGACTCCGGCGAGGGTGTGCCCCTCAGGCTTGGCCTCAAGTACGCCGACGGCCTTCTCGTCCACGAAGAGAAGGTAGTCGGCGTAGCCATGTCCGCGGGCCAGTACGAACTCCCGGACAGCGACTCCTCGGCCGGCGCCCAGGTTCATATCCTCCCGGTCCTGTACAACCCAGCCCGATGCCATGAGGGCCGCGTCGATCTGCGCGCGGGCACGCTGCTCAGGTCCGCTGCCGCCGGAGGGTACCAAGGGATGCTCTCCTATCACATTGAGTACCGGGAAGTTCGGACAGATCCTACCCCACCGAACCTGGGTTTGGAAGCTTCTCAGAAGTTGCATTCTTGGACAGGGCGCGGGGGCAGCGGACTGGGGCGCCATCGGCGAAATCAGCCGCACCGGAAGCTAGCTTTACGGCGCACTAACGGTCCTGGCAGCCCGGAAACCGAATATGCCGTGGCAGGAGTCCGGGGGGCCGTAGTCGTACCGAGAGGCGCAACGCAAGGCGTCGTCGGAGATGCCCCAGCAGCCGCCACGAAACACACGGTAACTCCCACTGTCTGGGCCTGTTGGATCGGTCACCGGAGCCGTCCCCAGATCGCACACCCACCTATCATTGCACCACTCCCACACATTCCC
>JAGMDA010000145.1 GCA_023128935.1 Candidatus Eiseniibacteriota bacterium
GCAAAGCGCGGCATCCGCATCCTGACCGGGGCGCTGGTGGAGCATGTTGAACAGCTCGGTGACGAGCTACTCTGCCGTGTGCGGCCAGTTGCGGAAGGCCAGGGGCGGGATGTCGCAGTAGATCGCCTGCTGGTGGTCCGCAACTGGCCGCACACGGCAGAGTAGCTCGTCACCGAGCTGTTCAACATGCTCCACCAGCGCCCCGGTCAGGATGCGGATGCCGCGCTTTGCCAGGGCACTGTGCAAGACGCGGCTGACCTCCTCATCCTCGGCCGGTAGGATCTGAGGCAGCATCTCAACAACGATCACCTGCGAGCCAAAGCTCGAAAAGAGATCGGCAAACTCCAGGCCGATCGCGCCAGCCCCAATGATCAGCATCCGGGAAGGCACCTCCTCGAGCTGCAGCGCCTCACGGCTGCTCAGGATCCGCTGGCCGTCAAACTGCATCCCTGGAAGCGAACATGCATGTCCGCCTGTAGCAACAATCACCTTGGACGCTTTGAACCTGAGTGTCCCGGGCCGGTCTTCTGTCTGGACCGGCTCAACAATAACCTGAAGCCTCTCCCCACAGCGCCCATCGAGCAGCCCCTGGCCGCGGATCACATCCACGCCCGCGCCCTTGAGCAGCAGAGCCAGACCCTTGACGAGCCGCTCCACCGTTTGCCGGGAACGGCGCACAACAGATGAGTAGTCGAAAGTGGCATCCCCTACTTGGATTCCGAACCTGCGCGCTCCACGGATCTGACGCCAGAGAGCAGCGGAGTGAAGCAGGGTTTTGGTCGGAATGCACCCCCAGTTGAGACACACCCCGCCCAACT
Source organism: Candidatus Eiseniibacteriota bacterium (assembly GCA_023128935.1). Lineage (GTDB taxonomy): Bacteria > Eisenbacteria > RBG-16-71-46 > CAIMUX01 > WJJG01 > DAOVQB01. Next base: position 819 of record JAGMDA010000145.1, read on the forward strand.
GCTCCCGCTCGATCAGGGCGGTTCTCAGTCCGCCCCGGGCCGCGCGCACCGCCGCGACGTAGCCGCCCGGGCCGGCCCCGATCACAATGAGGTCATAGTCGGCGTCCGCTCTTGCCATGCTCTCCTCGTTCCTTGCTTATGATCCTGATGCTCCGCGTGCTCTATCCCAGACCCTGGCGCTCCGCGTTCTCTATCCCAGATCCTGACGTTAGCACAGGGGCAACTTCAGCAACAAGCCGGCCTGGAATCGCTCGGATCAATTGCGGAATCGCTGGGAGTAGATGGTCCACTACCGATGCGAGCCATGGGCCGCGCAAGTTGTGTATGCCCCTCCCTCCTGGGACGTGATAGTCTTGCGCATCGTTATAAGCGAGCTACTAGCCCTGATTTTGGGCATGACATCTGCTGGAATCTGGACAGATCCTTGAGCGAGGGCAGACCTGTGGGTAGGCGGAAAGTCCTTCGCGCGGCGCTCGCGCAGATCAACACAACCGTCGGTGCTCTGCAGGAAAACAGCGCGCTGGTCAAGACAGCCTACTATCAGGCGATTGACGCCGGTGCATCTCTCGTCATCTTTCCAGAACTCACGCTAACCGGGTATCCCCCCGAGGATCTCTTGCTGAAACCCTCTTTCCTGGAGGACACGCGCGCTGCGCTTGAAGGCCTCCTGCCCTGCATGACCCGCGGGGTGGTGATTATCGGCTATACCGAATCCACGTCTGAGGGGCCCAGGAACAGTGCCGCCGTCATTGCCGCAGCGCGCATCCTAGATGTCTATCACAAGTGCACGCTCCCCAATTATGGCGTCTTTGACGAGCGCCGCTACTTCATACCGGGGACCCGCTGCCCCGTTTATGAACTCGGCCCCTGGAGAATCGCTGTCAACATCTGCGAGGATCTCTGGGTCACCGCTGGGGTACCAACGGTCCAGGCCAAACAAGGACAAGCCAACCTGATGATCAACCTTTCGGCCTCCCCCTACCACGCGCACAAGGGCGCGGTGCGCGAGGCATGGGTCAGCCAGCAAGCCCGCCACTTCGGCATTCCGATCCTCTACACCAATCTTACGGGTGGCCAGGACGAACTCGTCTTCGACGGCCAGAGCCTAGCCGTGGACGGAAGCGGTCATCTCCTGGCCCGCGCTCCTCAGTTTGCGCCCCACATCCTGCTGGTGGATCTCCCCGTTCCCCTAGCCAACGGCGCGCGCGGGAGCGCGGCAAGAGACTCCGCCCCCGGTGTGGGGACAGACCCTGCGGCGGCGGCGCTTCAGCTCGATCCGTTTGCGTTGCCGCTGGCGGAGGATCTGTTTGCCCTGCGTGCATCCGACTTACCTGAGGTGATGGTCACGCCACAGGCACCCCGCGCATCCGACTCATCAAAGGGAACCATCGCTCCAGAGGGACCCCGGAAAGAGAGTGCGGCCGAAGCCATCGCCCCTGTCCAGCACAGTTGCCTCTCCCATGGCCGCATCCACCCGGTACTGGGCGATGAGCAGGAGGTCTATTGCAGCTTGATCCTCGGGCTGCGAGACTACGTGCAAAAGAACACATTTCGCGGTGTGGTGATCGGCCTGAGCGGCGGAATCGACTCGGCGCTCACGGCTGTGATCGCCGCCGACGCCCTGGGTCCGGATGCGGTCGTCGGCATCTCAATGCCAACGAATTATACGGCTGATGCCTCGCGCGCAGGCGCAGCCGGACTCGCGCGCAACCTGGGAATCGAGTTCCACGAAATCCCCATCACAGGCCTGTTCCATGAGATGGTCCGGCAGCTCGCTCCTCTCATGCACAACGCTCCGCCTGATGTCACGGAGGAGAACATACAAGCGCGCCTGCGCGGCACGATTCTAATGGCATATTCCAACAAGCGCGGCCACCTGGTTCTGGCCACTGGGAACAAGAGCGAAGTTGCCGTCGGCTACTGCACGCTTTACGGCGATATGGTCGGTGGGTTCTCGGTGCTAAAGGACGTGTTGAAGACCTCTGTCTATCGCCTGGCAAGATGGCGCAATGCGCAGTCCGCGCAGCATCCGCCCATTCCCGCAGATACACTCTCGCGCCCCCCGAGCGCTGAGCTGCGTCCCAACCAGAAAGACACCGACTCGCTGCCCCCCTACGAGACACTCGATCCAATTGTGAAAGCGCTGGTCGAGGATGAGTCCAGCCCGCGGCAAATTGTCTCTGCTGGATATAATCGCGAACTGGTCGATCGGATCTTCCGCATGATCCAGGGCAACGAGTATAAGCGGCGACAGGCGGCTCCCGGGATCAAAATTACGCCCCGCGCCTTCGGTAGGGACCGCCGCTACCCTTTGACGAATCGCTATCGAACAGAGAGCCGTGGCTCTGCGGGTTCGTAGGCGCCAGCCGGGACCCTAAGTGCAGGGTAGGAATCACGAGTGGAACCGAGAATCCGACACGCTTGGGATCTCACGCCGCGCCAGGCAATCGCGCTGCAGAGAGATCTTGCGCGGCAAGTCTCCCTGGGCGGCAAACCACCCAAGAAACCCTTCCTCGTGGCCGGTTGTGATGCATCGGGCTCGGGACGATGGTCACGGCGGGATGAGCGGCTCATTGCGGGCGTCTTAGTCTTTCGCTACCCGGGATTTGAAATCGTTGACCATGTCTCCGTGAGCCGTCCCTCCCCCTTCCCCTACATCCCAGGTCTCCTCAGTTTCCGCGAAGCCCCGCTCTACGCCGAGGCCTTGCAGCAGCTGAAGGTCACGCCCGATCTCCTGCTCTGCGACGGCCAGGGCATTGCCCATCCGCGCGGCCTGGGTTTGGCCTCCCACTTGGGAGTGCTCTTCGATCTGCCCTCAATCGGAGTGGCCAAATCGCGCCTGGTTGGTAAGCACCGCGAGCCCGGAAGATCACGGGGCTGTTCCACCCGATTGCTCATCAACGGAACCGTCGTCGGCCGGGTCCTGCGAACGCGAACCGGTGTGCGCCCGCTCTACATCTCGCCCGGCCACCGCATCGGGGTGGAGGAGGCCGCCGAGGCGGTGCTGGCGATGGCCACGCGCTACAGGCTGCCAGAACCCACGCGCGCCGCGGATATATGGGTCGGGCAACTGCGGCGCGGCACGAAATGCGCCCCTCAATCGCGGATGCGGGCCCTTAGGAAAGGGCACCGCCGCGAGTCGGCGACAGCAGATCCTCATAGCAGTCGAGCGTCTTGCGTGCCATGGCCTCGTCGGTGAAGGCCACCTCGAACAGACGGCGCGCACGTATGGCCATCCCCTCGGCGGCAGTTCGATCCGCGAGGGCCCGGTCTATGGCATGAGCGAGTGCGGACGGATTGCCCGGCTCAACCAACCAGCCGGTCTCTCCATCGCAGACAATCTCCGGGATACCGCCCGTGCGACTGGCAATGACGGGCACTCCGGCTGAGAAAGCATCCAGGATGGAACTGCCCAGCCCTTCGGTCAGACTGGGATGCACATAGAGATCCATGGCCCCA
>JAGMDA010000146.1 GCA_023128935.1 Candidatus Eiseniibacteriota bacterium
TAGATGCGGTGAAAAGTCAGGCTAGAGAAACAAAGGCGTACCCGAAGTCATCGCTCTTCACCATCGTGCAGCCGCCCAAGAGCTCATACCCCGGTCCCAGGGGGCATTCCTCAATGAGATAGCCGTCAAGTGAGATCTTGTACACGATACCTGTGTAGTCAGCCGTCGTCATCCAGAGGCAGTTCTGCGCATAGTCGTAGGCCAGGCCGTAGGCAGCGTTCCACGGGCCACCCAAATCCACGATGTCCGGTGTGCTGCCAAAGACTCCATCCCATTCAATGCGGTAGAGATGCTCCCCAAAGCCGCACGTGTAGAAGTAGGTCCCGTCGTAGGCCATTGCCCGATTGGGGTTGAGCGGTCCCGGAAAGGAACCCGAGAAGGTCGCCGGGTCGAGGAAGCCGTCAATCAGCGAGCTATAGCTCGCAAACATGTGGGTACCGTCATGGGCCATGTCGCGGTGACCCCACCCGATGGCACCGCCACCCTGGGGAACGGTGTCGATCAGGTTCCCGTAAATGTCGTAGATGTAGAACTCGCACTGTCCGGTTTGCTGCTCTCCAGCGGCTACCCAGAGGTACTCACCGTCGAAGCCCACCCCCACGCTGTAATCGTTGGCGAGCTCGAATTCGTGGAGCACCCCGTCAGGGCAGTTGTAGCCGCCCCCGTAGGTGTGCAAGTAGCTCCAGTTGGAGACCGGCGATTGTTCCTCGCCGGCCACGATGCGGGCGCCCAGGAAGTACTCCTCGCCGGGATCAAAGCCTTCACCGGTGAAGTGTTGATCCCAGCCATAGAGCTTGAGGGGGTCGAGCGGGTTGGCATTGGTGACCCAGACCTCATCGCCGTCACTGATGCCGTCCCCATCGGAGTCATCCTCGAAAGGATCGGTCCCATAAACGGTTTCTTCGAAATCACCGAGGCCATCTTCATCCTGATCGGTCTCGGCTGCCAGCGCGTAGAGGCCAAGTTCGGTGATCGGAAAGAAGAGGGCATGTTCCACTCGATCGAGCGTGGTGATCTCCTGCTCGAGCTGCTCCCATATCTGCTGGTCCTCGTTGTAGTGATAGGCGCGCAGGGAGGACTCGCCGAGGGGTTGGCGTGGGTGGAGTGCATCCTCGGGGTAGTCGACCGTGGTCGCGACATTCTGGTGGAAATGGGGTAGCTCGGGACCCGCGATCTGCTCGAGCTGGAAGGCAACCATCGGGTCTCCCTGAACCGCCGGATTGGAGCCCTGGAAGGGCGGAATCGTCATGGGGATGGAGATCTCAATGCGGACATCGTCGTCTCCCACCGCGCCCATGGGGTAGAGGAAGTCGAACTCGAAGTCACCCCCCATGAAGACCAGTTCGCCACCTTCATTATTCCACTGGTCCGGATAGGGACTGGACATGTAGCCTTCGAAGCAGTGTTGCTTGGCCGTATCCACTAGAGTGGGCGAGTTGACCGCCATTCCATTCCAGAAGTCAACCGTACTTCCCTTCCAGACGACTTTGCAGGTGAACCACTCGCCGCCCTGTTGGTAGTACGTGTCGGTCAAATCACCCGATACCCATTCCGCCTTGCCGCAGGGTCGCGTCGTATAAACCGGATCCGCGTTCTGATCGACGAGTTGTCCTTGAGTGTTCTGGCCGCGATAGATGTAGAAGTTGATCTTCTGGCCTGGAATGCCGCGGCTGACCGGCGCGATGGCGCCGCACGGGTCATACTCGGCGGTCAGGTAGGCCCGCATGTGGATCTTGTCACAGGTCGCCACGGGCCCCCCGTATTGCTGCCAGGGTCCCACCACAAGATCCAGCTTGAAGCCGCCGGGGATCGCCAGCATGACATCCGGCAGAAGACCACCGTACTCGTTACAGAAATCCCAGTTCGCCGCCGTCACCGGTTCGTAGCCATAGCGGACATCGTAATAGATCTCTCCGGGACGACCCTCGGGTGGCTCAAAGAGCGGGGTGGTCCAGCTAACTAAAGTTTCCCACGGATCGCCCCCTCTCACCGAAGAGAGGTCATCGATGGCCGGGATTCCGCCCCCATCCCCAGCGGGCAACTGCTCCAGACGCGTCTCCCAACGTCGCGCCGCCTCGGCCTGTCGTTCTCCAGGCCCGCAGGCGGCGTCATCTGTGGCCGGAACGCCCTGTGCCGAGGATGGCGATGAAAAGGTAGTGAGTGTCAGCAAGGACACCAGGATGATGACCGCGGGGATCCTCAAGAACGTCATGGGACGCCTCCTTATAATAGTGGGGTCCATCGGCTTAGTGGGGTCCATCAGCCATTTGGACCAGGGCGGTAGGGCTGCCTGAAAGGATTCTAGATTGCTCTGCATCGGTGCTCATTCTGCTTGAAGGGACCGGATGTCGATTCTCAACTACAATTCTACTTCGTGGACCGGCCCGAAATCTAACACCGAAACGAGGTGCGAATCGCAGAAGCACGCCGCATCGCAACAGTGCATCAGGGTCTTGCTGGCTACCAGGACAGGTCAGCGCGCAGGCAGATCACCTCGAGGGGCACGATGTCCGCGACGCTCTCGTCCTTGGAGCTGCCGCCCCACATGGCATCCATCGCATCAATGATACCCCGCAGGAGCACGAAGCGGCCTCCGGAGAGCGGGATCAAGCGATCCTGGTGCGGATCGGCCTCCACGGCCAGCTGCACCTGGGCGAGGTAGCGGCCGTCGGCAGCGAAGAGGTCACAGGAGGCAAAGATACCCTCGGGTTGATTCTCCAAGCTGCGGGCGTGCCAAACCCACAGCTGACCCTGCTCGTCGACATGGATCTGCCGCAGGCACGGATCCGTATCCATGATATCGGAGTCCAGCTGTATAACCTCGCCGTTGATCGTCATGGTGAGGCCCGCGGCAACCCGCTGCTTATCCTTCCCCGAGCGTTGCGTCGGGATGAATTCGCGCTCGATGACTCGCATCAGGGTCCCGTCGGCAGCATAGACGTGGACCGCATAGCGGTCGCGCTCACGGGCCACATAGACCTCTCCCCGGGGCCCGATCGTCCATCCCCGGCCATCCTCCACAAAGTAGGAGTACTTCTCGGTGAAGCTGCGGTTCTCGAAGTCCCAGGCCTGTTTGTCATGGTGCCAAAGCCGCTGTTGTTCTACACCGTCCTCACTGAAGGTGCTCAGGAAACCGATGTGCAGGTGCTGGCCGTCCACTTGGCGCCGCTCCTGTCCGCAGAGGACCAGGGTCCCGCCACGCCACAGCCCGCTGCGCACCTGCATCGAGCCCGACCCGGTCTCTCCCTGCCGCCGGATGTGCAGGGAGCTCATAGGAGTGCCCTGGAGATCCACCCGGGTGACCTTGCCGGGGGAGCGGTCGAGCACGCCCAGACCGCCGGCCGGCAAGAGGAAGCAGTCGCCGGGGCGGTTGACCTCCCCGGGGCCTTCGCCCTGGCGACTGAGGGTTCGGAGGAACTCGCCGTCCGGTGCGTACACCCACACCTGGGTGAGCTGCTGATCGAGCAGGTAGAGGCGTCCGACGTCGTCGCTCACAACCTCGCGGATGACGCCGAAGAAGACCTCATCGTCATCGCCCCCGGCACGCCACAGCTCCTCGAGCTGCACGACCCGCGTGCCCTCTTCGGGCTGCTCGGGATTGCGCAGATAGGGGACGCCGTCAATGAGCACAGTCTCGAGGGCGGTGGGGGGCACGGCCAGGCAGGTGAGTGCCAGGAGGACACTCAGACTGACCCCGCATAGGTTGCATCCAACCCACTGTGAAGCATCAGAAGCAATCGTGGAGCATTTCCTAGTCACGATACTGTCCTCCTGCGAGCGCGTCCACGTACGGGGGTGCAGACCAATCAGAGCCGGAGTATACATGCGATCATGCGGTCGTGCATGGACTCGATCTGCCCCCGGCAGGTGCGCGACGCGCTCATTTTCCTCCTGCAAGAGTAGAGCTACGGATATCATGAACGGTTGCACTGGCGCCGGCGTTGGGAGACAGTCAGTATTTATGGCGAGGGGCTGTGAGAGGAGCACGCATGCGCATTCTCATCGTAGCGAGCGTTCCCTTCGAAAGCATGCGCCGCAGGCAGCAGCAGGTGGCGCTCGGGCTTTCCGCTCAGGGACACGAGGTCCTTTACCTGAATCCCCCCCGGCCGTTTCGTTCCCTCATGGATCCGGGACGATTTGAATTAGATGAGATCCCCTTGGATCAGATATCGTCGTGTGACGAGCATGGTCAAGCCGATCGGGTATCTCCAGGTTCCGCCGCTTCTGTTCCGAAGGGTGTTGCGGGAGACACAGGATCCACGGTGAGCCTGGAGGGATCGACATCCACTGCGCCTGCCGGCAATTCAGAACCCGCAGCGGCTGTAGAGAGCACGGAGCCCGCGGCGATTGCACAGGGGACGGAGTCCGCAAGCGCCACGGGACCAATGGCACAGCCGGAAAACGCTGGTGAGGACCTGCGGGTCGCGGGGGTTCGGATCCGGTCCGTCCAACCCGGGCTCCATGTCGCAGAGAAGGGTGTGGCATTTGCGGCCATGGGGCGCTGGGGCTGGGCCACGCGCGCCGGCTGGAAGCGCTGGGGCGCGGAAGTGCGAGCTGTGATCGCAACCCTCTCTGACGACGGAAAGGATAGCTCGGAGCGCTTCTCATTCCGCCCCGAAGTGGCGCTGGTTTATCATCCGGCACTCATCAGGACGGTTCGGGAGATCTATGCGGGGCCGCTCGTTTTCGATTGTCTCGACGATTTCCCGAGCCTGGCTCGCTCCCGTTCGATCGCTGCCGCCTACGAGGAGGTGCTGACAGAGGGTTTGCCTCTGGTTGATGGCATGATTGCAGTCAATCGCTACCTCCTCGAATCCTGGGGGCGTCTGCTGAGACCGGAGATCCCGGAGGTCGTGATCGAACACGGTGTGGATCTTTCCCTGTTCCGCCCGCCGGATGTCCAGAGGAAGGCAGCGGTCCGCTCGGCCCTGGGCATCCCGCCCGATCTCAAGACCATCTGCTACTTGGGCCGGGCTGACGCGCGCATCTCTTATGAAGATCTCCGAACCATGATGAGCCTGGATGAAGAGACCCTCTTTCTCTTTGTTGGAGAGGTGAGTCCGGAGGGGCGAGCCATCTTCCAACGGTTTCACGGGCAGAGGATTATGCCCGTGGGTCCCATTCGGCCTGAACAGGCCGCTGATGTTGTGGCCGCATCGGAAGTACTCATCTTTCCCTTCCGGCGTGAGCCGCACTTGGAATCAGTGCGGGGCCTGAAGCTCTACGAATACCTGGCAACCGGCCGGCCCGTAGTGGCTTCCTTTCGCCGCACGCTGAAGGCCTTCCGTGAGCTGCTCTACCTGTATACGACCCGCGAGGAGTTGGAGGAGGCCTTCGGGGCGGCGCTTGCCGAGCCCGAGAAAGCACCGCAACAGGCGGCGCGCATCAGCCGCGCCCATGATGCAGCGTGGTCGCGGCGCATTGCGGAGGTCGAGTCGTTTCTCCAAAATGTGATGCAAGGCGCCTAGCCCCATCTTTCGCAGACGAGTACAATCATGTCGCGCTGCTTCCCGAGCGCGAGAGCCAAGAATAGGTCCGCGGATCGCTTGCTTGACCACCGTCAACTACTTTCCCACGCCGGAGGCTTCTGAGAGTCGCTGATCACTTGCTCCTATCTGAAGATGACGCACTGGCCGTTGGCGGCTGCATTGCCCGCAATAATACGATAGAAATATTTCCCTGAGCGCAAATCCGGTTCAGGGTTCCAGAGCACCGTATGATCACCCGCTTGCTGAGTTCCATTCACCAGGGTTGCAATCAGTTGACCGCTGACGTCATAGATCCTGAGCGATACATGGTCTGGCTTTAACAAAGCATAGGAAATCCTAGCCCCACTCGTGCCGAACACTGGATTGGCGCTATTATGATAGAGAATGATTTCGGGTCTATGCGTGCCCGGAAGATGCTCGTCTACTGTTGCCGCAGTATTCTCCTCTCCAACACTTATGACGGGTTCATGCTCTGCATGCTTGCGGGCGAGATACCAATCACATTGCATGGCTCCCCATCGCGATCCTAGGAATGGATTCATTTCCACTGTCGGCACCTGTGCTGTATGAGTTGCGTCTGGCGCCTCCAGGCTGCCGCTAGATGCATCCTTGTAGTAGAAGTCCACCGCATCTGTTTTCCAGGCCATTTTGAAATGCGTCCACACATCATATGAGAAGTTCCCTGGCCCCTCTTCCCAGGCTGTCTCCCGGGTCGAATACCAGTTATAGTTGTTTGCTCCTTGACGATATATATGCGCATACCTACTGCTTGCGAAATTCCTCAGTCCTATTTCAGCATCCCTGCGAGTTCCTCCGCTCGTATGCATAATGGCGTTGAACTCCACTACTATGGGCGCAGCGAAGTTCTGTAGTATTCCATCAGAGATACCATCGATAAAGTACCAGGTGGCATCTTCCCCGCCATCATAGGTCAGGATTGAGTTGTCCACAAAAGCATGGTTCGTGTCGCCCGTCCATTTGCTCGTATCTATTTCAGTTGATGTTGATTGAACAAAGCCATCATCACCATAGGCATATACCTTCAACGGGGTTGTGTAGTCATCTTCCTCCTCGCCGAACACTACTTCGAATTCGTCGATCCCGCCCAGGACGATTTTCGGAAGGGCAATCCAGCTTGCCGTGCGCTCATAGACTGTGGAATCAAAAGACCATGCGGCCCCGTCCCAAGTCCACTTGTCTAGTGTCTCATGGCCGTCAGTTACGAGATAGGCCTCGATGTCCGTTGGCGAATGAACGATGTAATCATAGGATTTGCCGATTATTACTATCTCGGGCGTTGTCCAGGAACTTCCATTCCAGCGCGTAAACTCGATATTGGTTCCGAAATGATTAAAGAGTATATAAGGGGTTCTATCAGCGTCGATGTGTACTTTGGGGTTGTATACATTGTCATTGCCACAGTTGACGGCAAAGCAGTGAACGTCTGCTTCCGCCTTGCTAATTGTGGTTCCCAAACTGACTCCGTCCATACCATACATATTCGAATCGGCGAGATTCAGATAGGCATGATAGATACCTCGTCTGTCAGTACCGTTATAATATGTCCAAGCGACATGTATCTGTAATGTTCCATCGGTGTCGATTCCTCCAGGATAGATCCAATTGTCAATTCCCGCGAAGTCGACAATGACACTGGGAGGTGTCCAGGTATCTCCGTTATCGGTGGATATGATATAGGCCAGGGTTCTATTCCAAAAGCCGGGACCATATTCGAGGAACTTGCGATAGAAGAGATAGATGTCGCCATTGGGCAGCGTGACGCACTGTTGATATGAAGCGCCACCGCAGGAAATATCGGGTTGCGTTATCCACTCGGTCACATCGTCAGGATGCGCGGATTTCGAATGCTGGATGTGGGTGTTATGAGTGCCAAAAAACACGTGCAAATGGCCAGTGGCGTCACGGATGATGGCAGGCGCACCGTGATCATCATTGCCAAGTTGATTGACCCCCGCCTGGAATGGAGAAGTCCACTCCTGGCTCAGATGGTCATATTGGACAACATAGGGATCCATGGCATGGCCTTGGTAGGTAACATAGGTATAGTTGTCATTGTGTATGGATGGCGGCGAGACGCGGGAAAATGGGATAAAGAGCGCATTGGAGGCAAAGTAATCCGAGGTAGACAGAATGCCGTCAAAGTCATCAAAGAAATCAAAGGTAGCATCACCGTCGCTGGCCGCAGTGGCGGACGCCTTGCCATAATACATGTAGAGTGTTGATGTGCCGGAGGCCTGGACCTCAACCCAAATCGTGGAAGTGTCATCAACACTCCAGGCGGAAATCCAAAAATCCTGCAAGTTGTCGCTGGCATCGGTGAATCTCAAGTCCGCACCATCATCGAGCGCGTGTGAGTAGTCGAAATTGGAGGGGGTCAGGACTACCTTGGTCTGAAACGAGTCTGCGGGCGTTGCGGGGTCCAAGGTCAGTTCGCGCTGATATGTCCAGCCATCCAGCCAGCAATAGGCGACCTGTGGAGTCAATAGCAATAGTGCCATAAGCAGGAATGATGTTAGTGAGAGAATGCTGCATCTTGGCGACTTTGCCCTGATTCTCAGATTGGGGACTGAGGCGAGCAGTCCAAGAGGAAGTGCTACTGACCAGGAAGAGCGCCCATGATTTCGATGCTGTGCTCTCATCGTACTTTCCTCCTTTGCATGCGGGGCGATCATGTCTGTCTTGGGGCTCGGTTTCTGGGTCGCTGAGCTCTGTCGTTGACCCGCTGGGGCTTGTCTTTGAGTCGCTCACCTATGCCTACCACCATGCCCATGGTGGATAGTAGACGTTGGCCATCCATCTGTCAAGCCCGGTTTCTGCAGCTGCGCGGCCGCTGATCGCAGGAACGTTTGCGCCAGCCACCTGCTGCTCATCGTCATTGAGGAATGGGAATCGCCCCCATGCTTGGAAAACAGCGCCGCGATCGACTGGAGATTCCCTCTGAATACGACACGCGAAAATGTGGCGTTGCGCATACCGCCGTGGCAATAATGGCTCATAGAGGATCATCATTCATCCGCAAGGCTCAGATTCAGCAAGCCTATCTCAGTGCGGGGCTCGAGAATGCATTCTTGCGCAGCAAGGGGGAGTCAATCCCAAAGTTAGTTGAA
>JAGMDA010000147.1 GCA_023128935.1 Candidatus Eiseniibacteriota bacterium
AGCCCTAATGCGTCAATAATCCTCGAGCGAAAACGCGTGCTATCGCACGAGCAATAGCGGTTTGCGCCGAGGATTATTGACGCATTAGGGCTAAGTCCATGGCTCTGAACGAGCGTGGCGGGAGGGGTAGGTCCTGACACCGTCGCAGCCTGTTCAAGGGGGGTGTTCTCACCTGCTCCCCGGAGGCACGAGTGGGGGGATGGGGTCATTATGGCAGCAAACAATTCTCAGATCTTCTCAATGCAGGATGCCTTGATAATCCTTGCTACTGCGAAGCTTGAAGACGTGGGGCAACTGACCTGTGCGCGGGACGGGCTGACTAGCCTCTTGGCGATGGACCTTTTGTCGGAGGACGCGAGCGCACGGATCAAGGCAGCTCGGGACGCCCTGGACCGCGTGCTGTCGGGCGACACGGCGGATCCGGCGTCCGTGTTATCGGGAGCAGGGGAGGCCATCGAGCAGGCTGTGCAGATCTCGGAAACTGGGGCAGTCATGAAATCGAAAACTTGTCAGACAGAGCCTTCCGCGCAGGGGCCGGCCGGAAGCGTTGACTCCGGACCGGACAATGCTGGCGAGACGGAGCCGGGTGGCTCAGGCGAGACCGAGCCGGGTGACTCTGCCGATACATCGCCGCCTGTTCTCAGTGAGGATGCCGATGGGGAGCTGCTGGCCGAGTACATTGCAGAATCGCTGGACCACATCGCTGCTTCCGAGGCAGCGCTGCTCGAGCTGGAGCTCAATCCAGATGATTCCGAGGCCCTCAACACAGTATTTCGAGCCTTTCACACGATCAAAGGAACGTCAGGTTTCCTCGGTTTGTTCAAGTGCCAGGAGATGGCTCACAAGGCGGAGAACATCCTCCACCGTGCCCGCGAGGGAGAGTTGCGCCTAACGGGAGGCTACGCGGATCTGTCCCTCGAATCCTGCGATGTACTCAAGAGCATGATCCAGGCCCTGGACGGCCTTAACCCTGGAGACCCGCTCACGATTCCAGCTGACTACGAACCATTGTTCGCCAAGCTCACAGATCCTGAAGCGGCGGGGATCAGTTCCGAGTCTGGCAAGGTTGAGCCGGCGGACCGCGTCGGCGACATACTCGTGGCCCAAGGGAAAGTCTCGCGTGAGGAGGTTGAGGAAGCTGTTACCCAACAGGGGGAGGAACCGCTCGGACAGACTCTGCGCGAGATGGGCGTCGTGAAGAGCGCGGATGTTAGCAAGGCGCTGCGCGCCCAGAAACAGATGGGCAAGGGCAGTGCGGCCGAGGCGACGATTCGCGTGGGAACGGGAAGACTGGATAGCTTGATCAACATGGTCGGAGAGCTGGTAATCGCCCAGTCCATGGTTTCACAGGATCCAGAGGTACTTGAAGGCAGCAGACCGCAGCTGACCAAGAACGTGGCGCACGCGAGCAAGATCGTGCGCGACCTCCAGGACCTCAGCATGGGACTGCGGATGGTTCCCCTTAAGGGAACCTTCCAGAAGATGGCCCGTTTGGTGAGGGATCTCAGTCGCAAGTCAGGCAAGTCCGTGAGGTTTGAGACGGAGGGAGAGGATACCGAGATCGATCGCAATATGGTTGAAGTCCTGAACGATCCCCTTGTGCACATGATTCGCAATTCGGTTGACCATGGAATTGAGATACCCGGGGAGCGTCTCAAGGTGGGCAAGCCCGAGACAGGTACGGTGCGCCTGCGGGCCTATCACAGTGCCGGGAACGTCGTGATAGAGCTCATCGACGATGGCAAGGGGCTGGACAAGGAGAAAATCCTGGCCAAGGCGCTCGATAGTGGCTTGATCCGGCCAGATCACAACTTAAGTGAGAATGATGTCTTCGCCCTCATCCTCAATGCAGGCCTTTCCACGGCGGACAAGATCACCGATGTCTCGGGTCGTGGAGTGGGCCTGGATGTTGTCAAGACGAGCATAGAATCCCTCCGGGGACGGCTGCAGGTTTCCTCAAAGGCTGGTATTGGCTCAACATTCACACTTCATCTGCCCCTGACGCTGGCGATATCAGACGCCATGCTGGTGCGTGTTGGAGAAGAGCGTTACCTGATACCGACCGTGTCGATCGAGCAGAGCTTCCGGCCGGAAGCCGAGACGCTCTCTACAGTGGAGGGTCGGGGCGAAATCGTCATGTTGCGCGGGGAGATCGTTCCCATTGTCCGGCTGAGTGATCTCTTTGGGGTGCGGAATTCCGTCAAAGAGCTAACCGAAGGCCTCCTAATCGCAGTTGAGGCGGAGGGGTCGCGGTGCGCGTTGGTGGTGGACGAGCTCCTGGGCCAGTACCAGATCGTCGTCAAGACCCTCGGGCAAGGAATGGGCGAGATCCCGGGCGTCTCCGGGGGCACCATCCTTGCCGATGGGTGCGTGGGCTTGATCCTGGATGTGGCCGGTTTGCTGAAGATGTCCCGTGCCGGCGCGAAGATCGGGGCGGCGAAAAGCTCCGGGCCTGAGGGGGGCGAAGATGCAACGGCACAGAAGCCCGCACCCCAGCAAGTCGCGGAGCCTGCCGCCAAGGCCGCCTGAGGGATCCTGCTGCGCCGAATCCCAGGAGATCCATATGGCGAATCCATTTGCGCCAACGAGCTTGACGGAGGCTCAGTTCCACAAGATCAGCGAACTCGTCAAGAGGCTCGCGGGGATCAATCTGCATGTCGGCAAGATGCAGCTCGTCAAGGCTCGGTTGAATAAACGCCTCAGAGACCTAGGGATGACGAGTTTCGCTCAGTATCTGGCGTTCCTCGAAGACGACAAGAGCGGGAATGAACTGGTTTCCATGCTCGATGCCCTCTCTACGAACCTGACCAACTTCTTCCGCGAGCCGACCCACTTCGACTACTTGCGCACAACTATCCTGCCCAGGATTCTCCAGAGTGGAAAAAGCCGGCGGATCCGAGTCTGGAGCGCTGGATGTTCCACGGGTGAGGAGCCCTATACGATCTGTATAACACTCCTGGAGACAATCCCCAACATGGGGTTGTGGGATGTCAAGATCCTCGCGACTGATCTTTCCACACAGGTTCTCAAGCGGGCTGCTCAGGGGGTCTACTCCGAGGCTAGGTTTGAAGGCGTGCCGAGGGCGGTGGTTCATAAGTATTTCGACAAGGTCAAATCCGATGGGCCCGAGACGAACTACCAGGTGAAAGGCGTACTCCGACAGCTTGTGACTTTCGGGCGGCTCAACCTAATGGAAGCTTGGCCGATGACGGGTCCGTTTGACGTAATCTTCTGCCGCAATGTGATGATCTACTTTGAAAAGCCCACCCAAGCGAAGCTCATCCAGAGGTACTATGATCTACTGTGTCCTGGCGGGGTTTTCTTTCTCGGTCACTCCGAAAGCCTGACCGGAACCAATCACCGGTTCAAATACATCCAACCAACAATCTACGAGAAGTAGAACACCAGGTGCGCTCTCGCAATGGGAGGTATGGCTGATTAGACCGGCCGGCATGCACGCTTCACAAGCAGAGAGGTGCCCTCCCCGTCACTCGATTGTTACCAGGATTTGATTTTGGGCCACATTGTCGCCGGCCTTGACGTGGGTTTCCTTCACAACACCGTCTTTGGGAGAGCAGACCTCGCTCTCCATCTTCATGGCTTCCAGGATCACGAGGACGTCCCCGCTGGAGATCTTATCACCCGCGCTAACCAGGACCTTGATGATCAGGCCGGGCATAATGGCCGTCACCAAGCCATCCCCACTCTGTGGGCCGGGTGCCATTTGCACCGACCTGTAAGATTTCTTTGCCTCAAGGCCTTCTGTCTCGAACGGGTAGAGGATGCCATCGACGAAGGCTCGGGATTTGTCGATCTCCACCTTGTGGGATGTTCCCTCAACTGTGACCGTGTCACCGGAGATCTTGGGTTCAAATCGCTTGCCATTGATCAGCAGGGCGCGGCCCCTCTGCTCGACCTCGAATTCAGTGCCGTCCAGGCGCAGGGTAAATGTCCTGGCCATGATGCGCTCCTTCTCACTCGATCCCCCAGGGACTTCCCGCGGGGCTCTTGCGCCCCGCCCACTTCCAGGCATTCGTGACACCGGTGGAGGCGATCCCACCATTCTGCTTGCTTTCAAGGTCCTTGAGCAGTCGTGCCGCAACTGCCGCAGCCACCAGCTCCTGCTTGTCCAGGCCCTTGTGTAGCCGCTCAAGGAAGGGCCGGGCGACCTGTGGGAAGAGGACGTAGGAAATGACATCCTCTTCCGAGCGGGCTAGGTCACCAAGCTCGGCGCGGGCCTTTTCCATTCCGTTTTTGAGCTGATCTGCCGGGCGGCATGTGATGGCCTTTTCCTGGCCGATGATCTTGCGCTGGATGTCCGCGTCCATCTCCGCGGGAGGGCGTCCGTAGAAGCCGCGGAAGTAGTTGCGCACTTCCTCAGGGACCACCTTATAGCGCTCCCCAAGGATAACGTTAAGCGTGGCCTGCGTGCCCACGATCTGGCTCGATGGGGTAACGAGCGGCGGATAGCCCATCTCCTTGCGGACCCGCGGCACCTCCGCGAGCACGTCCATGTAGCGATCCTCCGCGCCCTGCTCTCTCAGCTGGGAAATCAGGTTGGAGAGCATCCCACCCGGGATCTGGAACTCGAGCACATTGATGTCGACGCCGGCGATGCCACTCTCAAAGCGCTGGTAGTGCTCACGAACGCCCTTGAAGTAGCGCGCGATCTTGGCCAGGCGGCCCAGGTCGAGGCCCGTGTCACGTTCCATCCCCTGGAATGTGCTGACGATCGACTCGGTGGGAGCCTGGGAGGTGATGAGTGACATCGAGGAGATGGCCGTGTCGACAACATCCACGCCTGCCTCAGCGCTCTTGATGAGCACCATGCTGGCCATCCCGCTGGTGTAGTGGGTGTGCAGCTGCACCGGTATTGAAAGGCGCTTCTTCATGGCCGCCACCAGCTCGAAGGTGTCATATGGCTTGAGGAGACCGGCCATGTCTTTGATGCAGAGCGAGTCGGCGCCCATGTCGGCCAGCTGTTCCGAGAGGTCGACGAATGCCTCGATGCTGTGAACGGGTGAGATCGTGTAGCAGATGGTGGCTTGGACATGCTTGCCTTCACGTTTGACGATCTCCATCGCCTTCTGCATGTTACGGGGATCGTTGAGGGCGTCGAATATGCGGAAGATGTCGATGCCATTGCGCGCGGCCTGGACCACAAAGGCCTCCACGACATCGTCCGGATAGTGGCGGTAGCCCACCAGGTTCTGTCCCCGGAGCAGCATCTGGAGCTGGGTGTTCGGCAGGGCCTGGCGGAGCTTCCGTAGCCGTTCCCAGGGATCCTCTCCCAGGAAGCGCATGGCCGAGTCGAAGGTGGCGCCTCCCCACATCTCCAGGGAGTGGAATCCCACGGAATCGAGTTCAGATGCGATCGGGAGCATGTCTTCCGTGCGCATCCTGGTGGCGAGTAAGGATTGATGCGCATCACGCAGTACGGTGTCGGTAATACCAAGGGGCTTTGCCATGATCGATCACCTCGCGCGGCAGGACAGGACGCCTTTCTGCACAACACATTAAACTCCGGCATGCTACGACACAGACTAGGGCATGCTACGACAGAATGTAGGCTTACTTCAACTGATTGCCGGGCAGTGACCGGGATGCAGCAGACCAGGTAGTACTCCAGCGCCTCGCGCAGGCTCCGGTTCTGGAGGAACCCGGCTCTGGCCTCGGCGAACTCGAGCGGCCCGAGATGAATGATGTGATCGATCCTGCCGTATAGCGCTTTCGAGCGGACGACTCTCTTAACGCAGAATCGCCGACATCTCTTTGTAGCAACTTGAGTTGCGCCTTTCGCCTAAGGGCTCGCGCACGAATCCGCTATGCACGCAGGAATCGCAGGCCGAACGAAAATCGGTTGTTGGCCACTGGAAAACCGAGTTCACTCATGTGCTGATTTCGTTGGTCGTGTTGAGGCGGAAGAAGACCGATACCGATAGACGGTTATGGAGCTATGTTCTTGCCCGTACATGGCAGCCAGCGAAGGTAGAGTGAAAAGAACTTGTTTGGGAGGAGAACCCCATGGCACTAGCAGCTAACAAGACCAAGATCGTCTGCACCATAGGCCCGGCGTCCGAATCTCCAGAGATCATGGAGCAAATGATCCGGGCAGGCATGAACGTAGCACGACTCAACTTCTCCCACGGCGATTTCGCGAGTCACAAGAAGGTGATCGGGAATCTCCGCGGCGTTGCTCGCACAGCGGGACAGCGCGTGGCAATCATGGCTGATCTTTCAGGCCCCAAGATGCGCATCGGCCAACTGGACCAGGAGCCGATCGAGCTGAAATCCGGCGATATCTTTACCCTGACGACCGATGAAATCATCGGCGACAGTCGGCGGGTCTCGGTGAGCTTCACCCGCCTGCCGCAAGCCGTGAAGCCAGGGGACATCCTGTTTCTCAATGACGGATATATTGAGCTCAAGGCCGTGAAGGTGCAGGGAAATGACGTGCAGTGCCAGGTTCTGACAGGCGGCGAACTCCGTTCACGCAAGGGTTTGAACTTGCCGGGTATTGACCTCGGCATGAGCGCATTTACCGATCGTGACCATGAGTGCTTGAAATTCGCCATGGAACACGGCGTGGACGCGGTCAGCCAATCCTTCGTCGAGACCGGGGAGGACATTGCCGCCGTCCGTGACGCCGCCGCAGCACTTGGTTACAGTCCCTTCATCATCGCCAAGATCGAACGGGCCGGAGCGCTCAAGCACTTGGACGGAATCCTCGCTGCCGCCGATGGGATCATGATCGCCCGAGGCGATCTGGGGGTGGAAATACCCATTGAGGAGATCGCCGCTGTTCAGAAAAATCTGATGCGCCAGGTAAATCTGCAGGGCAAGCCGGTGATTACGGCTACGCAAATGCTCGAGTCGAT
>JAGMDA010000148.1 GCA_023128935.1 Candidatus Eiseniibacteriota bacterium
GAGCTAGGGGTCAGCATCGTCGTGCATCTGCTCGTCGTGGCAGAGGTCGCTCGCGCTTTGGGCCTCCGACAAAGCCGTTCGCTTGGAGAGGATGCCTATTTCGCCGGGTTGATGCATGACTTCGGGAAGCTCGCGCTCCTGCGAACGCTGCCCCTCGACTACCTGAGAATTGCGGCGCGCTGCGAATCCCACAGGATTCCCGCGCTCCGGGCGGAGGAGGATCTGCTGGCTCCCAGCCAGCCTCTTCTCAGGAACCACGTGCAGACGGGTGCCGAGCTACTGCGTGCACACGGGTTGCCTGAGGAGCTGGCTGTGGCGATTGAGCGACATCACGATGACCCCGCATTGCATGCGCGGGATGGGGCAGCTTGGGAAGTGCCGTGCATTGTGATTATCGCCAACCAACTGGCATATTTTCTGGGCTACTCCGACGGGCTGCGCGAAGACAATCCGGCGCACGTGTCACCTCTGGATCTGATGGGCCTTCTGGGCCTTGAACAAGACGCGTTCCAGGGCATCGTGCAGGAAGGTATGTCGCGGGCAAACGACGGCATCGTTGCCGCGCGTCTGCCCCTGAAACCAGCGCTGATGGAGCGGATCAAGGAGATGGGGATGGGCGCGGTGGAACCGTCATCTGATCGAGAGGAAGACGAAGAGATGACGGACGATGCCTATGGCATTTGTATGACTATGATCGATCTGGCGAGGTCGCGACCAAGGATCGGCTTCTTCGACTTCAAGGCGCATACTGGCCTGGAGACCACCACACTGCTGAGTTACCTGGATAGGTTCACAGAGAACGGGTATCTCAAGACTGTCCAAGCAGATTCATCGCGGGTGGGTTATGAGGCGACTCGGAAGCTTCACACCGAACGTCCTCACGACATCCTGAGGAACGTCGTCATGGACCTTGTCGAGCACAGGCCTGATGACGCCCGAGGGGGGGAAGCATGATTGCCCGGGAGATGATTGCACTGGCCTTTGCCGTGGGATCGCTGGATTTCCTGGCCTTTCATCTGTATCGCACGCGACTTAGGAACGCGTTTCTCGGATTCCTCCGGCTGCGGCTGCTCTTCATACTCTGGTCAGTTATGGCTGGGGTTCTGGCCGCAATAGTTTACTTCGTGGTGATGGTGATCGGATCCCTGGCACTGGGTATTGACACCACGGCAGGCCGGCTGCCCTGGATTGCAGCCGTGCTCGTGCCTCTTGCCTTCCACCACGCCGCCCTGTCCTGGCCTGGGTCTAACAGGTTCAATGCACCTGATCAGAGGAACCGAGTCCTCTACGTGTACCGACCGATCTGGGATGTCGTGGGCCGGTACTTCGAAGATTGCTACAGCCGTTCGCTGGAGCAGTTGGCGAACGACTATGCCGGAGTACCTTGGGATGAAGGATCCTTAGCGCGGATCCATGCCCGCATCGTGCCCCACTACCGGTTGAAGGAGAAGAGACAGAGGGTCAATCCGCAGCTTCTTGTGGCCCTCAAGAAGTTCCGCGCACAG
This sequence comes from Candidatus Eiseniibacteriota bacterium, assembly GCA_023128935.1. GTDB lineage: Bacteria > Eisenbacteria > RBG-16-71-46 > CAIMUX01 > WJJG01 > DAOVQB01. The sequence goes on from JAGMDA010000148.1 coordinate 1,506, forward strand.
GAGGATGTCTTCTCGTTCTTCTATGCGATTCTTGATGAGTTCGGACCCAGAGCCGTGGCAGGCCTCATGTCAAGGTTATAGCGACGCTGATGCTGGCCGCCTGATCCCGTAGCGTGGGGATTGGCCATGGTCTCGTCAGTGAATTATATGGGAGCCCGGACGGGGCAGACACCCTCTCCCGCTGGCCTGAGCATCGCGACATTCCAAGTTCCGTGATCTTGAATCTGTAGTCAGAATCGGGTCCATGACCGAAGTCGTCAGCGGTCCAGGAACCGGAGCCGTCATTGATAATAGAAGGTGCTACCTCCCCAACCCAGGAACCTCGTCGCAGCTGGGATCCCACGGCGGGCAACACGAGGAAAGAGAGATCCCTGAGAGCAAGAGTAGAGCAGCGGTCACACGGTGAGACAGAGTTCTATGGTTCATCGTAGTGCTCCCGATCGCTAAGCTGCCACGCGCGTCATGACTTGTTCCTACGTTCGCTCACCCAGATCTCACCGGACGCGCCCGCTGCATCTACTCGATCAAGACCTTTGGCATCAGCGAATTCTGGCAATCCTGCTCATCCGCTCGCTCCCGGGCGTCTGCATCCGAGCGAGGTAGATCCCGTGCGGGACCAATTGACCCCGATTGTCGCAGCCATCCCACGATAGTATGTGTTGCCCTGAGCCAAGAGTTCCTTCGTGGAGCATCCGGATCTCTCGGCCAAGAACATCGAAGATGCCAACAGTCACCTCCGCGGCATCTTCGAGGCTGAACATGACAACGGCTTCAGCCCGACCAGGGTTTGGCGATACTTTCAGGGAGAGATCGGGTGCCGCAGCGGGATCATTCATAGGCACAGCGGCAGGGTCTGCTGGACAGCCCATTCCGAGAGCCCCGACCAATTCACAGGGATCATCGAGTAGGCAGGGGGAATTCTCCGCAAGCAGAAAGTCCTCATTCGGATCGCAGAACAGTGGATTGCTGTAGAAGTTGCCTCCGCCGTCGATCCCGCATAGTTCATCTCCGCCGACGTTATCAAATAGATTGCAGAAGCTCACCGTCGGGTAGGCGGCATTCGCGCAGTGCATTGCACCGCCTTCCCTGTTGTAGGCAATGATGTTGTTACGAATGTCAGGCGCGCAGCCGGAGTGGCAGCAGATCCCTCCTCCTCCTTCCCATCCACCAGCGGGCGGCGCTTGATTCCAGACAATGGTGTTATTGGCAATCACGGGAGTTGTACCCCCATTCTCCACCATGATCCCACCACCATATTCCGCCGCGCTGTTGTCCGAAATGATATTGTGTTGAAAGCTTCCGGACGAAAAATGGTCGCAATAAATCCCACCGCCACAAGCGGTGGCAACATTGGAAAAGAACGTGCAATAGGATACAATTGGTGAAGTGGCAGGACCACGCGACAAGAAACCTGCCCCCCCGCTGCCGGTGTTCTCGCTGATGGTGCACCGAGTGACTGTGGGTGATGAGTCGTCGCAGAAGATCCCGCCGCCACCTGATGTTTTGGCCCGGTTGCCGTTGATGTGGCAATCTGTGATTTTGGGGGCAGAGCCGTCGCGGCACGCAATTCCACCTCCGCAGACTTCCGCTTCATTGCCAGTCACGTAGCACCCGCTGATCGTTGGCGAGGCACCCTCGCAGAGGATCCCGCCACCGTCTTCCATGCCGTCTCCGCCTGTGATCCTAAATCCGCTGATGACGGAAGAATGCGTTTCTCCATTATGGAAGTGGAAGCCCCGTCCGGATCCTTCGCAATCGATGATGGTGTACTGCGGTCCGAATTCAGAACGGACCAGTAGATTCTTTCCTTCGAAGTCAAGATTCTTGTTGTGCTCCCCGGTGTAGCGCCCCGAAGCTACTTGGACGGTGTCCCCGTCGATTGCGGCATTGATAGCATCCTGTATGGTTGGATGCTCGCAGGGGACGTAGTGAATTGCCGCACTGGCGTCGTGTGGAAGCGCAATCAACACCACTCCTAGCAGAACACAGACCCACAGACTGAGAACTCTCATTGCTCCACCCTCCTTCTCTCGCTTCGTACTTGGCGGTCACCAGATCTTCTGCACGGATTCTTGCCACGACCTCGCTCCACCACCTCTGGGCAAAGGGACGCCCGTTCGTGGCGAGGGGCAAGAGAGGCACCGGATGCAATTGGTTACTCTCCGCTTCCCTTTCCATCCAGGTACCACGAGTAAGGGAGCCGAGAATGCCGCACTTTCTTGGGCGGAGGAAAGGAGAGGAGGCGGTGAACCCCGATCATTCCGGCTGTGCCGTGAATCGAGATCGGGCGTTAGAGGTGGGTCGACTAGCGCGAGTCGTCGAATACATCCGAAAGGAATGAGGCCCCGTCAGTGGATTCCAGCAGTTGCTGCACGAGAGCACGGGTCTCGGGGTCGTCTTTGCAGTGGTACTCGAGGAATTGCTCCCGGTCAGTGACCCGGAGTTCCCGTGCGGCGTGATTTTGACTGCCCCACGAACATGGTTCACCAACTGTGTCCGCGATCTGACCAGGACATCCCGAGCACGGATGATCGCCAGATCTGACTGCGCAGCGACGCCGCGATGTTGGATCGGAGCCAACAATTTCGGATCCGTGCGAGCAATGCGGGCCAGCATTTCTGCGTCAACCTCGTCAGACTTGCTATCATTTTGGTAGATCATTCGAAGTCTGCGCGGGTTGGCCACCAGAACCTCGTGGCCACAAGCTTCCAATAGGCGTGATACCCATGGCGAGTGCGGCCCAACCTCTATTGCCACTCGTGACCGCGGATAGGAATTGAATCGCCGCTGAAGAGCGACCGCCGTTGTGGCTACACGACCCTCCTCCTCAACCTCCCCTACTGAATTCAGCACGCACAGATGACTGTGTTTGTCCCCAAGGTCCAAACCTATGGTCAACTGCTGACTTCCTCTGGTATCCTGCTTCATGGCCGACCTCCTTCTGGGCCTCAAGCCCGCTTTCCCATTGGAGACACATAGTACTCCGCCGGGGGTCGGCCTTCTCATCCTATCTTATCTCAAGATGACCATATTCCGTGCCTGGGTTACACCATTGGCCCCAAGTTCGTAGTAGTACACACCCTCGGAGACCATCCGTCCGTACGTATCTGTTCCATCCCAGGTGATTTGATGCCTCCCGGCGGCAATCTCCCCATCCGCTAGCGTCTTCACCAGACGACCTGACACATCGAAGATGCGCAGACTTGCTCGGGTTCGATCTGCCAGGGAGAAGTGGATGCTTGTCGGTCCCGAGAGCGGGTTTGGCGAATTCTGGATTAGACCTGCCTCGGCACTCTCGGGAGGCTCTGGAGCCGCAGTTGGAATGCACTGTGGGACCTGGATAATGACCCGGAACTCAGCATGAGGCGAACCCCCGACGGGCACGTCGTCCTCGTACCGAGTGATCTTGATTTGGTACGCATCGAGTTCGCTGAAATAGCCTCCCTGTGTCTGACCAGAAGTCCAGTCGTAGAGCCCTCCTTCTCCGTTGTTGTGGATCCCCGATCCCTCGAAGCCCCGGAACTTAAGGTCGACAATGAAGCTGCCTGGATCGTCGTATCCCAATCCATGCTCCACCCACACCTCAAACGGAGGGTCTTCAGGAAAGGGTATCCAACCAGAATCCCAGACCTCCATACCGGTTGCGCCAGAGGGAACGAAGCTCGCGACTGACATCGTCAGAACCACCGTCAAGGTCGTAACAGCGCTTCCGCCAATGAGTCCACGCATTTCACACCTCCTCATGTTGTTGCGTGCCTGCTGCCAATCCACTGTGGAAAGACCGCGAGGGACATCAAGGACCGGATCCCCTTGGAGCTCGCACCGGATTTTTGGATTTTCTACCCGGCTGACTGCTTGAACCGGTCGTTGCAAGACCATCATCTGCCTTCCAATTGTTACTACGATCGAGACTCTCGAGATTGCCGCAGAAACTGACTTTGGTACTCGCTCGACAAGCGCTGGTGGGTGCACGACAAATTTGTGAGATGAGGTCATCCGGACGCATCGCGGGAGGCTGAGCGGCGCTCCCAGAAGTCCTCGAAGCGGCCACTGAGCTTGCAGCAGCGCAGGGCGATGATCGCGTCAGCGCCTGCCACCGTCCAATGCATTCCCGCTCTCTTGCAGCGTACTCCGATCGCGGTTTTGCAGCCCGCCTCGACTACGCCCGATCCGACGCACAAGCCCTGGGCGCGGAACTCCGGGTAACGCATCCGGTGGCGGTTGCGGGTGACGTAGTCGAAGCATTTGCGCGCCTCGTCGTTGACGTCTATATGGAGGCCAAGCGCCGCAAGGATGTCGTCGATCTTGCCCTCGTCGAGTTCATCGCGCCGCTTCTTGGCCCACCGTTCTGCCAGGTCGCTACCGGCGCCGTAGATGGCCTTAGCCACATCCCATAAGTGACCCTTGGCGTGGTAGAGGTCGACGATCTCGATGGCGCCAGGGAAGTGCTCGTCGGCCAGGTTCCAGATCCACAGAGCGCCGTCTCCCAGTACTACGCGACGACCGGCCTGTTCGAAACCACGCCGGGTGGCCTCGCGGACCACGCGTTGAACAAACTCGGCAGGATGCTCATCGGTGTCGCGCGTGGCAGCGCTCTCGATTGCCGCCGAGTAGCTGATCGAGCCCTTGTCGCGTACAGGCTTTCCTTCCTCGTCCCGCCCCTCGGCGCTCCAAACCGTGACGAGCTTGACCTCGCGCGTCTTGGCCGTGCCGTCGGGTTGCTTACCTGGGCGGTTCACCAACTCCTCCTTGCGCACTGGCACCCCCGTCCCATCCATCCCCAGGTACAGCGTCGGCGCCACTGCCTCATTGGCCGCTGGGGTCTCGACCACGCGCCGCTCGTCCTGGGCAATCTCGCGCCCGAGTGCCTCCGCAGCCCGCTCGACGTGCTTGGTGGGCACGTCCACCCCGGCCAGCTCGGTCAGCAACTCGTGGCCTTCCTCGAAGCTGACCGTAGCCCCTACCAGCCCGACCATTCGCAACACACCGGGCGTCAGCGATCCACCTTGCAAGCCCAGGGCGCTGTCGCGCGGGCAAAAACCCGTCTCGCATACCGCACAGTGGTAGTAGGCGCGCGATAGCGTCAGTGACCCCAGCACACTCTCGAAGGTCTTGTTGTGGCGACCGGCGTAGCGTGCGCACTGACCGCACGCGCAGGGCAGGGTTGAGCCCGCGTAGTCGGAAGTGTCGGCGTTCAAGCGCCACTCGACGGCGCGGGCCGCAACGCTCAACGCCTTGTAGCGCGCTGCCGTCTCGATGGCCTCGAAGTCCCAGTCGCCGACGGTTCCTGGCCCTACGAGTGCTTCGATCTCGGTGACGACCTCCGCGGCGAACGTCCCTTGGAGCCCCCTTTTTTGGCCGCCTCCTGCGAGGCCGCCTCGGGGGCTTCCAGTTGGGCGTCACCCCATTTTTCGCAGGCCTGCCAATACGCCTCCATCTGCTTGCGGAACTCTTGGCCTGCCTCGATCTGCCGGAGTGCCAGCGTGGCCTGCTCGGCGGTCAAGTACCGGGAGCGTGTCTTGCCCCTCTCGGCCCGGGTGAGGCTGTTGTAGGGGCCGTGGCGTGCCTCCGGGTCGTGCTGGCACCGGCACTCTTTTCGACCGCACTTCATGAAGCGCGTGGACACCGAGCCGCGGCGCATCGGCCGTGGCTCGGCCAGCTTCTTGGCAAGCTCTCTGACTGTTGCAGGGACGTCTTCACGGGACATAGGTCACCTCCTACGGCTAGTATAGCCGTAGGACAGGGAATCGCAAGCCCGCGCCGTTACACCCACTTCTAATTCCCGCACTCTGATGACGTGCACCCCCGTAGTGGTGCTGAACACCACCGAGGACGGGGAGAGCCACCAGCTTTCCGACCGGCGACGGAGGTTGTAGACGCTCCGCAAACCTCGTGAGCTACGCTCATCCGTGAACGGCAATCAACAACGGGGCCCAACTGATGATGGCTTGGCTTGTTTCTTGGCTCTGTAGCTTCACACGGTCTGTCCAGACCGTAAACGAAGGCGATGTTACTGAAGTAGCCGAGGCGATGATGCCGTGCACTACCCGGTCAGTTCCGGCTTGTGGCAAGGTGAATCCACTCAAGCGAGCACACATTTGGGATTCTCGGGAGGGACAGCCTGTACTCCACTACCGGCGGCTTGGGGGATGCTGAATGAGATTCAGGAGTGGGCGGGGAGGGTTGCAGACATCGGTTCTTCAGCCGCCTGCTAAGAGAACTCCCCACGCAGTTCATTCAAGGCCGCTGCCGGCCACATGGTGATCCGTTCATCGGCCGGGAATCGGCGGCTGCCCGGGTAAACCACCCAGAGATGCTCCAGGCCGAGGTCCTCGATGGCAATGCGCATGGACTTCGTGACCGTGGGTGACTCGCTGTACTTGACCTCGATGCCGTAAGACCGGCCAGCATGGGTGAAGAGCAGATCGAGCTCAGCCCTTTGATAGGTGGCCCAGAAATAAGCATCCACTAGGTGCAGCAACTCGAGTGCCTGCTCCAGGACGAAGCCTTCCCAGGAGGCGCCGACGCGTGGATGCGCGGTCAGGGCGTCGTGATTTGCCACGGCCAGGAGGCTGTGCAGGATACCTGTGTCTCGCAGGTAGACTTTCGGAGCCTTGACCTGCCGCTTGCCGACGTTGGCGAACCACGGCTGAAGCTGCCTGACCATGAACGTCTCTGTCAGAACATCCAGGTAGCCTCTGACCGTCTTGCTATCGAGACCCATAGACCGCGCCAGCTCGGACGCGTTCCATGTCTGTCCGTGGTAGTGCGCTAACATCGTCCAGAAGCGGCGCATGGCGGGCGCCGGGATCGAGATTCCCAATTGCGGGACATCCCTTTCGAGGAAAGTGCGGATGAAACCCTCGCGCCAAGCCTGACTGTCCTCATCGGTTGCTGCCAGGAATGAACGTGGAAAACCGCCGCGGACCCACAGGCGGTGCAGTGATTGTGCGCCGATCTCCTCGAGATTGAGTCCTCCGAGATCGACGAACTCCACGCGCCCGGCAAGCGATTCGGAGACCCCCTCGATGAGCTGTGGCGACGCGCTGCCTAGAATGAGGAAGCGCCCCGGGGTGCCCTCGCGGTCTACGAGCACGCGGAGGACCTCGAAGAGCTCGGGCTTGCGCTGGATCTCGTCGATGATCACGAGGCCCCGGGTGGCCGAAAGGGCCAGCTCCGGGTTCTGGAGCCGAGCGATATCCTGAGGGGATTCTAGATCGAAAGACGTGGCCGGGTGCTCCTGGGAAATCAATCCCGCCAGGGTCGTCTTGCCGCACTGCCGTGCCCCGAGCAGCGCGACGATCGGGGCTCGCTGCAGAGCAGTGGAGATCCTCTCCGCGTAGGTGGGTCGCTGAATCATTGCCACAGGCTATCCATGAATATTCGGAGCGTCAACCCCAATATTCATGGAAGGTCCTCCGCGGCTGTGTACGACGGGAAATGGCGCGAGTGGCATCCGTTTAGATGTCAACTCACTATTCGGGTTGCCATTACGCGATCCTTAGCCTATCCAGACACGCAGCAGGACTGCAGCAGGCACGGCGGATGCAAGGGGGCCCCGTCTGGCAAAGATATTGTGCGCCGTGGAGTGGGGGAGAAGCGACAAGAGCCCCCACTGGTCCCGCCGGGGTAGTGGCGTCGGCATGCATGCGACAAGGGAATCGCGCGCAACACGGGAAGCCCCGCGCGGGGAGGGAGCGTGACCCTCAACTGGACGCCCGCGAGGGACAGGCCGGGCTGTGCGGGGTGAAGGAACCTGTGGTTGCATCTTTGCTACGTAGCAATTTTGCTACGTAGCACGCTTGACACTTCTCTTGAGATTTGATACTGGTCAGTCATGTTCAGTACCAGCACACCTGTCACGGCCGAGCGCTTCCACAACCGTCGCGCCGAATTGGCCAAGATAGAGAGCGCCATCAACCAACTGCGCGCGGGGGCGCCCACCTGGATGGCCATCATCGGTCCCCGGAAGGTGGGCAAGACCAGTCTGGTCCTTGAGGCGGTTCGCTTGGCGGCCACACCTGCGCTCCGGGTTGCAGCCATCGATGCACAGGAAACAGCGCCCGTATCAATGGAACTCTTCCGTCAGTATGCGCTGCGGGTGATCGATGCGGCGTTCGCGTTGGAACTGGGCGAATCCCTCGAGCGCTCAGCGCACATGCCATCGGTCTTCCGCCGCCACCTCCAACGGGCACCACACTTCACCGCCCTGCCGGAGGACCTGCGCGCCGAGCTGCTTGAGGTCGTTGATGCCCAGGCTGATCCAGAGCGCGTAAGCCGCTGGCTTCACCTTCCGGAACTACTGGGCGAGGCTTTGGACTTGAGATTCGTTGTGGCCATCGACGAATTCCAGCAATTAAACGCGCTCACGCCGCAACGCCATGGCATCGAACCCTTCACGCTCATGCGTAGCGTTTGGCAGAAGCACACGCGGGTAGCCTACATCATTTCCGGTTCGGCGCGATCCATGCTGCTCACCTTGGTCACCGCCGAGCATTCACCCTTTTTCCAACACTTCGCCATCTTGGATCTGGGACCCTTCGAATATGAAGATGCGGTCACGCTCTTGGAACAACACAGCGCTCCCAAGCGGCCCATTTCTCGTGATCTTGCCGCGCGGGCCGTTGAGATGATTGGCGGCCATCCGTTCTATCTCCAACTGCTGGGTGAAACGATGACGGAACAAAAAAAGGCGCCCAGCCTGGCCGACCTGAAGTCGGCTTGCCAGCGCCTGCTGTTCTCGCGCACCGGTCGCCTGGGGTTGTACTTCGAGAACGAATACAATCGCTTGGTCGGTCGCTCAGGATCCCTAGCCGCCACCCTCACAGCCTTGGCCTCAGGGCCGATCCGCCTCAGTGACATTGCAAAACGGATCAAGGCCACGTCCGGCGCTACAGTGGGGTACTTGGAACGTCTGAAGGACGCAGTTCTCAAACGCAACGACGGTCGCTATGAGTTATCTGACGCGACATTCGGCCTCTGGCTGCGCTGGCGGCAACCCGGCGGTACGGTCGTGCCGATGTCGGTCGTGGGAGACAGAGCCGAACAAGCGGTAGCTCACACACTAGCCGCCATGGGATTTGACCTCGTCTATCAATCGAGAGCCTCCCGCGGCGCCTTCGACTTGCTGGCCACAAGGGGAGCCAGGCAATTGGGCATACAGGTCAAGCGCTCGGTGTTGCCTTTGCGGTTCTCCCGGGCAGCGTGGTCGCGCATGGAGGCCGAGGCTCAGCGGCTGGGATGGGTGTGGGTCGTCGCGGCCGTGGATCGTGAAGATCAGGTTACCATCCTCGACCCCGCCCAGGCTACACACGGCGATGAGGTTCGCGTGAAACCCGCCGCTACCATCAATAATCTCCTCTTGTGGCTGGATCAGAGGCAACCGTAGACGCGTGGGAGTCGGTACCTGTCCCCCCTGAAAATCGCGTTGCTCCTGGCAGCATTGCGGTTACGCCGGTCCCAATCATAGCATGGATTCCATTCTATCGACCTATCCGTACCTGCTGCGGGATCTGACGATTGAGAGGTCCAACTAAGTGTGGTGTGCGCATATAACCTGCATTCCGATGCAACGATGATGCCGTGCACTACCCGGTCAGTTCTGCCTTGTGGTAAGGTACATCCGCTCAAGCGAGCACCCATTTGGGATTCTCGGGAGGGATAACTATCTGGCGTTGGAGTTTTCAGTTCGCGCCGGACTCTGGGCGGCGTCTGTCATTGCTGGAACGTTCCGTGCCTGGGGACCGCCCTTGCGCATTAAGCTCCTTGTACAAGCGATAGGCGTGGCTGCGGGACAGGCCCAAGAGCCTGGCGGCCTCTGGGATGTATCCTCCGGCTGTCTCTAGAGCGTCACGCAGCAGATCTGGATCCCAGTCGGTCTTCAGTACGCCGCGCGGACGCATCGGTTTGTTGGATGGAGGAGGCTTCGCTCCCTTCCCAGGAAGCGGCCCAGGCTTGTGAGCGCCTCTGCGAGAACCGGTCATTACCTCCGGCATCTCATCCTCGTCGACTTCCTGCAGCACACCGGCCCTCGCCGCGCGCAATCCGTGCTTCCGGCCGAACAATATCGCCCGGCTGACCACGTGCTTGAGTTCCCGCACATTCCCCGACCAGCGCCGCTGCTCAAGCGCCTCATACACAGTCGCCGTGAACACCTCCCGGCAGTCCATCAGATCCCCACCCTCTCGCTCCCACAGCATCTCCACCAGAAGAACGAGGTCCACTGCCCGCTCGCGCAGTGGCGGGATGCGCAGCACGAGTCCGGCCAGCCGGCCATACAAGTCGGCACGGAAGCCCCCGGATTTTACGCAGCTGGCAAGGTCCCGGCAAGTCGCTGCAACGATGCGCGTCTCCACCTGCCGGCTCTTGGTTGCCCCGAGGGGACGCACCTCGCCGCTGTCCAGAAACCGCAGCAAAAACCCCTGAGCTTCAGGCTCGAGGTCGGCAATCTCATCGAAGAAGAGCGTTCCAGAGGATGCCTCTTCAATGAGTCCCCGCCGGTCCTCAATGGCACCCGTGTATGCGCCGCGGCGGGCCCCGAAAAGCTCTGCAACGAACAGCTCCTTGCGCGCGGCAGCACAGTTGACCGGCACAAAGAAACCCGTTTGACCGCTCAACGCGTGAATCCCCTGGGCCAGGAGATCCTTCCCCGTTCCCGTGTCCCCCAAGATCAGCACAGGAATCATCCCCGGCGCATAGGTCTCGGCAAGGTGAAGCGTGTGCAAAAGGCCTGGCGAGCGGGTGACAAGCCCCAGCTTCGCCCAGATTGGGTGGGTGTCAGAATGCAATTGAGACTGGGTTTGAGCTTGAGAATTATAACGAGATTGAGAATAAGCTTGAGACTGAGGTTGAGGTTGA
>JAGMDA010000149.1 GCA_023128935.1 Candidatus Eiseniibacteriota bacterium
CTGTCTCTGCCATGCGGCGGCCAACATCAAAGTAACCTTTGGCCCCCTCTTTCAAAGTCTTCGTGATCGCACCCGCCGCTTTCTCTTGCTCCAACAGCGCGAGCGCAATCATATGAGCGCGACCAATCATCTGTATTGTCTCCTTCGAGGCGTTGATGGGATCGCCTGGCCTGCGAGCATACCAGCGCCTCCCCCAGCAACCAGACCGGCGCCCCCACCCATGAGCTCGGCCCTGTTTACTTGTTTGACTCCCTTTTCCCCCAGATGCTTTGCCACTCGCTCACTAGCTGCCGGCAGTGCCTCCGGCCTGATCTCACGGAGAGCTTTGGGGTTAACACCCCTGGCTTTCAGCGCGGCGCTACCTGCGCGTAGGCCGCCATAAGCCATGCCTGCACCAGCGCCCGCACCTATGAGACCACCCTTGACAGCCCCTTGTAGGCGTTGTCCGGGATCGGCCGCAACCGCTCCGACGCCGGCGCCGAGAAGCCCGGAGCCGATGGCCATTCGACCGACACCCCCGAGTGCCAGCTTCTCGATCGCCTGATCCACCTCTACTCGCTGCTCATCCAGGACGTCAACTGCCTTGCGCAACATGCTGGTTTCGACCGCTACCTTCTCAAAACCGACGTACGCCAGGAGCACCGGGTGCTCTTCGTTCGGGATGGATCGCGCATCTGCCAGCTTCTCCATCTCCCCAACCTCAATACCTCGAGCCGCCAGTCGATCATGCGCGAGATCAAAGGCTTCCTGGAAGAACCTGCGATCGGTCGCGTATTGAGAGACGACCTGCGCGATCTTTTGCATGGGCATGCCGTCCAAGACCTCGTCGCTTATGGCCTGAGCGAAGTCGATGCCCAGACGTTCTTTTGCAACCTCGAGCCCGGCAACCTTGGAGAAGATATGATCTTGAGCGCCTATGATCTCTGTGCGTAGCCGCGCGAGGTCGGGCATACCAGCCGGGACTTCTGAGGGGTGGGGCTCGTTGTTGGTGAAGCCCGCGAAGATCTCTTCCTCCACCCGGTTGATCGAGGCGGTCTTGATCGGGGCGTCATCATAATCGCTGACCACACGAATAGCGTCCGTACGGGCTCCGTCGTTCAGCTCACGCAGCACGTCCGCGGGATCTGCTGGACCACCAGCGAACTCGATATTGCGGACAGATCCACCCTTCTCCCACTCATTTTTGAACGCCTCTTGATTCGCGAACTCACAAACGCGACGGGCGTGCTCGGGGCCGAGATCCTCTTTCCCGATGGCATCCACTACCGAGTCTGTGAGAGAAGTACCAGCGGATGAGTAGAGTGCTGCCGCCTGCTTGCCCAGGAGTTGGAGCTTACCCGGGTCTACGCTACGAGCGCGGGCCTGCTCGATCAGTCCCTGTGGAATCGCTCCGTGTTCTCGATCTGCCATTGGCGCTCCTCTTGAAGCCGAATTGTATGTGCCCGAATTCTATCGGTCAACGAATCTTGTCGAGATCATAATGGCTTGGTATCTTCAAGGTAGCACGCGGAGGTGAACTATGGGAAGCCCAGACAGATTGGTAAAAGGAAGAGAGCGAAATTTGTATGCGGAGTACCTGACAATCCCACAGGCCGCCAAGTTCTTGGACCGCTGTGACCGGACTGTAAGGGTGTACATCAAGTCGGGTATCCTCCGGGCGCATAGGATCAAAGGTAAAGGTTGTTTACTGTGGATTAGACGTGATGACCTGCGCGTGCTCAAGGAGACACGAGAATACGGGCTGGGTACTGGGGACTTGCAGGATCTATTACGCACCATCAAAATGCGATTGCACTCAATAGATCATAAACTGGATTTCCTCATGCATGTCAATGGCCTGGATATCAGTATCTTACGAGACCAGCCGATCTCCATGCTGATTGCCCTCTATGATGAGTGCTCAGACTTCCTTGAGCTCAACGCCCATGACATCCCGCCGTTCCAGATTGAGAACTGGGCATATATGTTCATGCAATTTACGGAGCTCGAGTTCGATCGGATGGTCGGCCCAACCTTGAGCACACGACCATGGGAACCCTTCCACGATCTCTGCCTCCACCTATCGCGCACGCTCCGCCAAAAAAAGGGCTTCGCCAGTGACCAACGGCTGCAAGAGCTTTATCGGGTGCTGGATAAAAGTAGGAAGAGCCTGAACACCGCGATCACCGTGTTCGTGGAGCGCCAGGCCGCGAAGACCGGCGGGCCGAGTGCACGAAGGTCGCTACAGTTGGGACAGGATGATTCGCTCGACCGCTACATCGCTTCTGAAGTCCTGTAGTTCTCTCTCAAAGTGAAAATTTCGATCGGGTCCTGGGATAAGAACTATGACCAGAAGGTATACCTTTAACCAGGAGGGCCATGTGGCCAAAGAGGCGACCGCGGAAACGCGGCAAGAGGACCCCCGGTCGAAAGACCGGGGGTACAAGGAGGCGCTGAAAAGCGCCTCCTCATTGATGAAAGAGGCCCAGAAGAAGGGCCTCAATCCGCAACATCTGTACCTCGACGCTGCCCGTGAGATCGCGGGCAGCGACGAGGCATTCGTCACCGTCAAGGCCCAAATCAGGGCCGAGACGGCGGCGGAGGGATGGGGGGAGCGCCTCTCCCAGAGATGGGAGGAGGATGGGCTCGGCACGGTCGCCGAGCTCACTGGCTACGGCGTGTTCGCCGTGGCCTCATTGGAAGTGCTCGGCCGGGTCTTGGGCGTGCCCAAGATCCAGGTGGCGACCATGCTGGTCAGCAAGCTTCACGGCATGCTGACCGGCGACGCCGCCACCGACGACATGGTCGAGCTCCCCGACTAAGACCTACCAGCAACCGCCCATTCTGGGCAGCTCCCCCAGATCACTGGGGCGAGCTTTTCTTAGCTTCTAGTCGTGCAGGCGCCTGGGCTCGTAGTCGACACCGCCGTCCTTCATCGGAGCCATAATGTCGGGCCTCGGGTATTTGATCATGGAAGCCAACAAGCAATAGAGGATCGAGTGGAACGTATCATCGGTAGATCCCGGCGCGTGCCCATACTGGATCATGCGTGTCTGCTCGTTGTACTCGCTGAAGATGTTGAGACAGTCTTGCCCGAACGGCTCGTAAAAGTCTTCCCAGTTCGGCAGACTGATCTGCTTCCGAACGATCGCATTAAAAACGTCACTCATGACCTCCGTCCGGTGGACGGCGAAACGGCGGAGCTTCGGCTCCCAATAAACCTTGCCCTTCTTCTGCTGCGAGTTGTACTGGTACTTCAGGATCTTGTCCGGCCCGAACGCGCGGATGAGGTTGTCGTTGCGATCGAATCCCCCGCCGTAGTCGCAGCCACAGATCTTCACATTGAACTGCGAAAGGATCGTATTGATGCGATCCAGTTGGACCGGCGGTTCCAAATCCCGGCCAGTGAACCTGTGTGTCCAAAAGATCGTAAAGCTGTTGCCCCCGAGGTAAGCACCGAGTGAGATCACGGTGTGGCTCTGTTCGCCGGTGTTCCCTTGATATGCAACACAACCATTACGCTCGGTAACTATGTAGCCCGAGGGCACCTTACAACAGTAAACGTTCCCGTTGTAAGGGCATGTTTCTATACGTTGCTTGGGCGTATTGTAATAAAAATCTCGTCCTCGAGACCAATTTACTCTCCACCGGGCCTTGCGATTGCCCTCCGCCGGTGCAAATAGTCTCACAACACCGCGTAACCCAAGTCGTATA
>JAGMDA010000015.1 GCA_023128935.1 Candidatus Eiseniibacteriota bacterium
CCTCTCTTTATGGACCAAGTCGGTCAACGCCTCCAGCCGCTCGCGCGGCACTCCAGTCTCTTCCAGGAACGTCAGCGAGAACTCCGCCTGTCGGCTGGCCGGATAGCGCTCGATCAGGGTCTCGAACACAGCCGCGGCCGCATCTAGCGAATCCAGCTCCGAGCGGAGGATCCAACCTCGCGCGTAGGCAGCATTCACCGCTGACGGGCTCTCTGGGAACGATTCCTCCACCTCGGTATACTGTTCCAGTGCCCCGCGCGGGTCTGCCGTTTCGAAGAGGGTAAACTCGGCCATCTTAAGCGCAGCCTCAGCCTTTCGATCCAGGTCCGTGGCCTCCTCCTCAAGAGAAGACTGCAGTTCTTCCAGGTGTTCCAGATTCTTCAGCCGCACAGCGGCCTGATCCTTGAACACAGAACGCTGACGAGAACCACAGGTTTTTTGATACGCCTCGCGTGCGAGTTCATACTCCTTCAAATGCACTTCATATGCATAGCCTAGACGGAAATCGGCCTCTAGACCCATGTTCCGATTGGCGAAATTCTCCGACACCCTCTTCAGATACTCGATGGCATCCTCATGGTTACCGCGGCGGTTCTCCACCTCCGCCATGGCGAGCCACACGCTACCGCCCTGCTCATCTCTATCGGGGTTCTCCGGCATTATTCTCTCATAGACGCCCATAGCATCATCATGCCTGCCCAAGCGTACCAGCGATGCTCCTGCCCTGAGTTGGGCTTCGAAATAACGCTCATCGTCGCGGGTTATGCGCCCCAGTTCTTCGTAGGCCACAAGCGCGCTGTCATACTGGCCAGCCTCGAAGCAGATCTCTCCCACGCGCTCCAGAGCCTCTTCGCGCTGCTTGCTCTTGTTGAACCCCGTCACGATCGCACGGTATTGATAAAGAGCACCCTCTTCATCCCCTGCGGCCTCCAGCCCCTCGGCCGCGGTGATCATAATCTCATCTCGCCTGTGAAAGTCAGGATGCAGCCGGAGCAAACGCTCAAAGATCCGGCGCGCCGTGGCGTAATTCCTCATCTTGTGGTAGCAGAGCCCCGTGTAGAAAAGCGCATCGGGAATGTGATCGGAATCGCGATAGCGCAGAATCAGATCGTTGAGCGTCTTGATCGACGTCTGATATTCCTTCTTCCCATAGTAAGAAACGCCCATGAGATAAAGCGCATCGTCAATGCCAGCCCGCCAACCACCGCCATGGATTTTGATCACCTTGCCACACTTCTCGATGGCGTCGTCATAGTGCTTGGCCGCCTGGGGTGAGAGCTTTTCCGATTTGGATTCTCGTTGAACCTTCTGCGCCTTTTTATAGCTCTGCTCTGCATGATAGAAAGTATTGAAGTAAGCGCAACCAGTGTAAAAGACAGATAAGAAGGCGAGCGTGATGTAGACAGATGACCGGCACGTTCTCCGGACGGCCGCCGCACGCGCCAGGCGAGAAGTCCGGTCTAGACCAGCTGTGACTGCAGCCTCTCGGATGGGCAAAACCTCAGGCCCTCCTCGTGTGTAATGCGGCCGTCACAGACGGTCATGCGCACCCGCCCGCGCAGCTTCAAGTCCCGGAAGGGACAATTACCTGCCATTGACACGAAGCTCTGCGGATCCACAACCCACTCAGCGTGCGGATCGAGAATCGTTAGATCCGCATCCTCCCCAAGGCGGATCCTGCCCCCGCCCCAACCAGAGATCTCCGCAGGACGGGTGGCAAAAGCACGCACAATCTGCGACAGGTCGAACCCTTCCCGATGGTGGAGGAACTCGATCGTCACACCCACCGCCGTCTCCAACCCAATCATACCAGGGGGCGCGGCACTCAGTTCCTGATCCTTGGCCACCCGGGTGTGTGGGGCGTGATCGCAGGCAATTATATCGAGGGTACCATCACGGAGGCCCTCCAGCACCGCCTGCCGGTCTTGCTCTGCACGGAGTGGTGGATTGACCCGGTAGACCGGATCGAAGCTCTTTAGGCTCTCATCGGTCAGCGAGATATAGTGGGGCGCTGTCTCCGCAGTCACCGGGATACCACGGCTCTTGGCCAACCGTATGACTTCGACGCCCTCGCGTGTACTCACGTGCGCTACGTGGAGCCGGGCCCCAGTAAGCTCAGCCAATCTCACATCCCGGGCGATCGCGACGCCCTCGGATGCGGCGGGGATCCCGGGAAGGCCCAACACTGTTGACCAGTAGCCCTCATTCATGATCCCGCCGCGGGACAGCGAGAGTTCCTCGGCATGCGTGATCACAAGCATGTCCCACGTTCGCGCGTACTCCAGGAGGCGGCGCATGATCAGAGCATCGGCCACCGGGCTGCCGTCGTCCGAGACGGCAATCGCTCCGGCCCCTTGCAACTCCCGCATATCGGTCAACTGCTTCCCCGCTCGCGCCACGGTGGCCGCAGCCACCGGGTGGACCCGGCAGTGGCCGCACTCCGCCGCCCGGCGGAGCAGGAACTCAATCTGTCCCCTGGTGTCTATGGGCGGATGCGTGTTGGGCATGCATGCAACGCGTGTGAACCCACCCACCGCGGCAGCATGCGTGCCGGTCTCAATCGTCTCGGCATCCTCATCCCCGGGCTCGCGAAGATGCACGTGCAGATCGCCAAAGCCGGGAGCGCAGACCATCCCGTCCAGGTCCACGATCAGGTCGGCCTCGCGGGCGATCTGCGGCGCGATACCCTCTACACGCCCACGGCGGAGGAAGAGATCCTGAACCTCCTCAAGCCCGGCGGCAGGGTCGACCAGCAGTGCGCCCCGAAGCAGGATCGTCTCCGCCCTCTCCCAACTTCGCAGGGCCTGCGCTGTTCGGTTCATCCTGGCTGCTCCTTCCCAGTCACTCCAAGGCTACCTTCCAGCCGGGTGTGCGGTCATCAACACGTTTCCCTCAACCATCGGTTCAGGCGGCGTACCACCACTCACCAGGTACAGCACAGCCATCCTGATGGCCACGCCATTGGTCACTTGCTCCAGGATTACGGAATGCGGGCCGTCGGCCAGATCGGGGTGGATTTCCACGCCCCGGTTTATGGGGCCCGGGTGCATGATCAACACATCCGGCGTCGCCGGTCCAAGTCCGCCAGGCTCCAACCCAAAGGTCATGCGGTACTCGCGCAGTGAGGGCAGGAAGCCACCCGCCTGGCGTTCGAGTTGGAGCCTGAGGACATTGATGACATCCGCCCCGCGGATGCCCTCCTCCAGTGACGTTGCGACCTTCACGCCCATGCGCTCGATTTCGAGTGGGACGAGCGTCCGTGGCGCCACCACCGTGACCTCAGCGCCGAGCTTCGTCAAACCCCAGATGTCGGAGCGAGCCACCCGGCTGTGCGCTATGTCCCCCACGATGGCCACCTTCAACCCCGCGATGCGGCCCTTCTTCTCACGAATCGTGTACAAGTCCAGCAGAGCCTGCGTGGGGTGTTCGTGCTGGCCATCTCCCGCGTTGACAATCCGGGCAGCTAGGTGCTTTGCGAGGTAGGTCGGCACGCCCGCAGAGCTGTGGCGGACCACTACAATGTCCAGCTTCATCGCCTCGATGTTCTGAATCGTATCACGCAGCGTCTCACCCTTCGTCACGCTGGAATTCGAGGCCGAGAAGTTGACCATATCCGCACTCAAGCGCTTCTCGGCCAGTTCGAAGGAGACACGCGTGCGCGTGCTAGGCTCGAAGAAGGCATTGCAGATCGTCACGCCCCGCAGGGCCGGCACCTTCTTGATGGGTCTCTCCAGTACCTCCCGGAAGGTCCTGGCCGTGTCCAAGATGGTCAGGATCTCCTCCGCGTTCAGTTCTTGAAGCCCCAGCAAGTGCTTGATGGCCATGGCATGTGCTCCTGGCAGGTTGCCCCCATAGTCGCTCAACTAAGCTCTCTATAATCACAGCGCTACGGGATTCTATTCCCCCGCAGACCCAAGACTAAGTGCCCCGGCAAGTAGTTCATGACTCCGCGATCTCAGCGATCGAGACCTCATCCTCTCCATCCGTCTCCCTCAGAGCCACCTTCACGATCTCCCGATGGGAGGTCGGCACGTTCTTGCCCACGAAGTCAGCGCGAATCGGGAGTTCCCGGTGGCCGCGATCCACGAGGACGGCCAGCTGGATCGCGCGCGGCCGGCCGAAGTCCATGACCGCATCCAGGGCCGCGCGCACGGTGCGTCCGGTGAATAGAACGTCATCAATCAGCACAATCACCATATTCTCCACGGATACCGGAATGTCCGTTGACTCCACGAGTGGCTGCGGGGCCACTTTGTGCACATCATCACGGTAGAGCGTGATGTCGAGAACCCCGAGCGGAACCTCTTCGCCCTCAATCTCGACAATATGGGCGCGGATACGCTCGGCCAGCGGCGCTCCCCGTTTGCGGATCCCGACCAGGATGATCTGCGAGATCCCGCCATTGGCCTCAATAATCTCATGCGAGATGCGCACGATGGCGCGGCGCATCTCTTCCGGATTCATGATGATCGCCTTGCGCTTCAGATTCATAATGCCCCCAGATCGGCAGCACTCCGCCTGCCCTGGTTCCAGCCGCCCTGCAGCCGCCTGCCCCGGTTCCAGCCGCCCTGCAGCCGCCTGCCCCGGTTCCAGCCGCCCTGCAGCCGCAGTCTCCTTGGAGCACGCTGATGCCCCTGGATCCGGTGAATGGGAAATCGCCTCAACCTGCCAATCCGACAAGTCAGAGATAGACACGGGTTGAAGGTGGATCCGGGATCAGGTCGTGAGCAGGATGGCGCCAATGGGGCCTGCTTAGGAAAGTGGTGGGAACTAAATCGTCCTGCCCAGGAGCGCAGGGTCCATTCTGCGTTCGGAGTTTGAAGCAGACTGCAGCTTGCATTTCGATGCGGTTTCCCCGGCACCTTATTGACCTCTCCGGATCAACTTAAAGGCCATCGGGACGACAAAATCGAAAAGACTGTATCAAGCCCGATTCCGCATGGTCAAGGGCGATCTTCCTCCGGCATAGCAATCCTGCCCGATGTGGCAACCCTGCCCGGTGTGGCAACCCTGCCCGATGTGGCAACCCTGCCCGGTATGGCAACCCTGCCCAGTATGGCAACCCTGCCCGGTGTGGCAACCCTCCTCGGTGTGGCAACCCTACCCCGCAAGATGCAGACCCACGGCACTTCACTTCAAGCACACGATCTTCGTCGACGTGCCCTTGTCAGCAGCCCTCAGGCGGCAGAAGTAGACGCCGGGGGAAACCCGCACACCACCCTCATCACAGCCATCCCATCTCACGGCGTGCCAACCGGCGGGCATGATCCCGGCGCGGAGTGTGCGCACGAGGCGTCCGTCCACTCCGTAGATCCGAATGCTTGCGGCACACTGACCTGGCAAGCCAAAGCTGATCAGGCCTGAGCCGATGAGCGGATTGGAGCCCCGCCACTTCAAGACGAGGGTGCTGGGAATGCCTGTCTCGCCCGGAACGCCCGGCACCCCTGTGGCGCTGGGCAGGTCGAAGAAATCAGCATACCGGGAGAGGAGTTCGCCCTTCGTGGACGGGTCGGGACCATCATCCAAACCCCCAAACTCGAACGAGCAGGCAATTGTCCGCCGTCTCTCGCTCTCGAAGGAAACGGCGTGCAGCTGCCCATCGGCTGGATTCAGGAAGAAGCCGCTCGCATCGGGCGTGGCCCACAGTTCGTCCATCCACATGTTCTCGCCCGAATAGGTGAATGCCATTGCATCGCCAAGGGTTCCCGCGATCCCATCCAGGCTGTGCAGATCATGCGATCCATCCTCGGCCGCGCTGATTCCAAAGAGCGACAGATACACGCCGCAGTGCGGGTCATATGCCCAGCAATCCCCACCCTCCATGTATACGTCGCCTCCCGAGGTGAGATAGCCTGCCAGGCTCTCCGCCTCCCCAAGAGATAGAACACGATTGTTCTCGTAGATGCCAAGGAAGATGAACACCCGATCGTAGTTGATTAGCACCGGCATTTCGTAATCGCTTGTATATTCATGAGGCACTTCCAGTTCCTCAAGCATCTGGTGCATGGTTTCGCCAGAAGAAGGTGTCGGATCCGGGTTCCACACGAGGAGCGGCAGCGGGGAAATGATCTCTATGCGATACCTTCCGCTGGGAGGATCGTATGTCAGGTTGGTCCCGTCACCAGCGATGATCCGGTACTCAATGACAGTGCCTTCGTTGACCGAACC
The DNA here is from genome assembly GCA_023128935.1 of Candidatus Eiseniibacteriota bacterium. Classification (GTDB taxonomy): domain Bacteria; phylum Eisenbacteria; class RBG-16-71-46; order CAIMUX01; family WJJG01; genus DAOVQB01. The sequence goes on from JAGMDA010000015.1 coordinate 6,169, forward strand.
CTCGAAGGTGGATTCATAGATGAGATAACCATCAAGCTTTGTCATGCAAAGAGATGCTTGGGCCGTTCCATCGATCCACCACTGGACCGCCGCCGTCGTCACTCCGACGTTATCCTTGATCACGGCCTCAACGGTGGGCGGCCACGCAGCAAGCGTGATGTTGCCAATCGGGTCGTGATTGATGGTGGGTGGCTGCTCATCGATCCTCACCCAGAACCTGTGCGGATGCTCAGCAGCTCTGATCATCGGGTGGGTCTCGCTTTTCCCCGAGTAGCTCGATGCGCGCAAGTAGTAAGCGATCGGTGTACCCAGGGGGTGCCCCGGGATCTCTGCGTAGAAGGAATCCACCCCAGAACCGGGGAACAGGGGTAGTTCGCTGTATTCCAGTGGCGCTTGCCCGTGGCACCAAAAAAGGGAGAGCGAGTCTGCAATCAGCCCTGCATGGCTGCCATCTTGGATCAGCACATCGACGCGGTAACTGCCTGCCGTCTGGTCCGTGTCCAAGAGGGGAGCGTGATCTACATAGAGCATCTCCAGGTCGGACATCTCCTTGGTCCGGCAGTGCAGAGCATCCATACTGTACCACCACCAGTTGCCAAAGCCGTGAACCTCGTAGCCCGGAAGTGCCGCTTCGAACATCGCCAGGGCCGGTGCGTCGTTGGGGCTCTCAAACTGCGGCACATAGACCTTCCCGTTCAGGATCAGTGAGTTCGTGTAGTTCTCGCTGCCAACCTCGTCGACGCGATAGATCTCATAGGGGCGGCCGAAGCAGTTCTCGAGCGATCCAATTATCGATACGTTCCGCTCAACCCGCTCGTAGTTCGGATCGCTTTCAGGGACGCGCTTGATCACGATTTTCTCAGGACTGAGGAGTTTCGCCCAGCAGTCGATGTGGTGCAGCCCCTCAGGCTCGAAGTAAGGCAGGCAGATATTGCGGTCAATGCCGAGGAAGACCTCCATGATCGAGTCGATCTCACTCTCTGTGAAGCCGGTGTTCCAATCGTAGACCTTCCGCGTGATGATCGTCGTCCCATGCCCGTCACTCTGGTAGTTCCCACCAACATGAATGAGCCCCAAGTCGTAAACGGGAATACCGAAATGCTCGCCGATCGCGTGCGGGATTTGGTCATCGTGCGGACGGGATTGCCACGCCTCATAGGTGTGATTGACAATAGCCGCGTCCCCATTCCCGTCGAGGATGTACCAGGGGCCATAGTCACGCGTGTAGATGCCGTCGGTGAGTGCATGGATGAATCTGGCATTACTCATATTCACACCATGGCTCGCATACTGCGCGGCGGCCTGATCCTCTTCAGCCTGGTTTGCCACCAGTGTGAAAACAGTGTCTGCTACGGACATCTCTGCAATCAGCCCGTACGGGATGCCAAGCGGATAGCGGATCAGCACGCCCTGCATGCGCTCGAACTCGGCAACATTCCGCGGTGCCTGCACCGGAGGTTCATCGCGGTGGAGGAAGCGGGCATCGAAGTCACGCGGGAGGATCACCGGGGGCTTCGATTGTGGGCCGGCTTGTCCCACGTCTGGAGTAGGAGCGGAAGGTCCGCCTCGTGCGGGGCCCACTAGTGCACAGGCAAGCATGTGAGCCATCACCAAAACGGCGAGGTATCTGCCTGCATTCAGCACATCAGCCTCCTGTGTGCGGCGCTGGGCCTTCGTGGCGGGCGGCATTGTGATCGGGAAGACCCACCCTCTGCGCGTTGGCCTGTCCACACTCAGACACCTTCTAATTGTAGCACGTCATCATGCCCTATGAGATGGGGAACGGCACGCCTCAGCAGATGATGGCATTCGAGGCCCCTGAGCGCGTCTCTGCCAGGATCCAGAGTGTCTCTGCGGGGGGACCGCGGGGGGGGGGGGG
>JAGMDA010000150.1 GCA_023128935.1 Candidatus Eiseniibacteriota bacterium
TGGGCCGCCGGTAGAAGTGGGAGGGGTTCTCTGGAGCCTATCCTACGAGGGTCATCTGTGGGGCTGGGATCCGGCGACCGGCAGCCGGCTGCGGGGGATCTGTCTGGATGGGCGCTTCCGGGCGGGTCTGGCAGGCTCCCGGGGGATGCTGTTTGCGCTGTCGACAGGGGGGACCCTATTTGGGATTGACCAGGAGAATCTAAAGACACTGTGGCGCAGAGACCTGGAGAGCGCGGCCAATCTCACACCAACTGTGGGTGCGGGACTGGTTTGGGTGGCGCTGGAAGACGGAACCCTGCGTGCCTTCTGGCCCAGCGAAGGGCGACAGGAGGTGAGACTCACGATAGACGTCCCACCGGTCACCCCCGTTGTGATTGCCGGCAGGCATCTTCTGATTGGCACGGGCGATGGCGAGCTGGTCAGCTTCCGCCTTTGGGATACGGCTGGTCGATCTCCGCTGAAATCATCACACAGGTCAGCCTTCGACCGGCTTGGTCGCATTCCTCTCCATGACATGTATCAACTGACCCTCGCGACTAGACCGGGCGAGAACTGCGGGCTGACCCCCGTTGAGTGTCTCGATGGTCTGGCCCACATACATGCCGAGGGCCTGGCCAGCAGTGGGGGTGACGGCCTGCGCGAGAGTCTATGCATGCAGAATTCGGACTCCCGCTCGTTGTTTAGGAAGGGACGGATCTGGACCGCCGGTTGGCTTCTAGGCACCGGTATGGCGCTCTGGTTGCAGCATGAGGCTGACAGGGAATATGAAAGCTATCAGCACACGGGTGATGCGGTTCAGCGGGAACAGGCCTGGGACCGGGCCGCGCGCTATGACCGTTGCGTGTTGGGGACCTGGGTAGCATCGGAGATCTGCTTTCTGCTCGCCTTGCGATGCTGGATGGGTGACGACTAGATGCTGGGGGAGGGCATGCGGGCGATCAATGACAGCAGGGGAAGCAGGGGTTTGGGCGTATCCCAGCCGCGCCGCAGCGTGACCAGCGTGCCAAGACTGGGGACTATCCATAGCGGACTGCTCTTGTGCCTACTGGCCGTAATTGCATGGGTTGGGGGGTGCAGTGGCCGCGAGCACACCAATCCCTTTGACCCCTCCAACCCGGACACTGGGGGGGAGCCGTCTCCCGCTCGCGCGGAGGCCCGGTGCCGTGAGGTCTATCTCTCCTGGGATACGCTGGGGTTATGGGATCTTGCCGCCACACGGATCTGGCGGTTGGAGGAGGGGGGAGGTAATCCCCCTGGCCAGCTTCTGACAACGGTGGCAGCGGAGATCTCAGCAAGCGCCTTCTGTGATACATCTGTCTTCAACGGGGTCCTCTATACCTACACGCTGGAATTCGTCTTTGAGAGCGGCAGCACGGCTCTCGTGAAACCGGTTCAAGTGCGGCCGGGACCGGCATTGCCATGGGTAGCGGATGCATGTGCTTGCGCCCTTTCGCTCCTCAGCGCGGACGGCCTTGAGATCCGGTCCCAGGTTGCCCAGGGAAGCTCGATTCTTGATCTGGATGTGGACGCCGAGGCGCACCGCCTGTTTGCTCCCCGGATGGATCGGGATGAGTTGCTGGTTCTGCGAACAGAGGATGGTGAGACGATCGAGGCATGGTCTGCTCCTGGAGCGAGCTGCGTTAGTTGGTCTCCGGCGATTCAAACGCTGGCCGTGGGGGCATTCTACGAGCAGGTGGTCATGTGGATGAGTACTGACGGATCAATGCTCTCCAGCGTTGATGTGGGCGGGTATGTTGAGGATGTCGCGCTGCGCGACAGCAGTACAACCTGGGTAGCCATGTACGAGGGACATCTCCTGCGACTGGCCTTCGCCTCCGGAGAGCGCGATACAATGCCGGTGGACCTGACGCGAGCCGTCGCTGTCGTGGACGATCCCGACGGCGGGGGCTGCTGGGTTGCCGATCGCGCCGGCGGGATAGTGGTCTATGTCACGGATGATGCGGCGACCTTTCGGTCGCGCGATGGGCTCTTCACCGAGCCGCTGGACCTGGACGCTACAGGCACTGGTGAGTGCTGGGTTGCCGATCGCGGCGCGCAACGGCTGATCTTGCTTGATCGGAGCTGTAGCGAGGTGGATTGCATCGAAGCCGTGGGCCAGGTGGCTGGTGTCACCGGCGATCCAAACACAGGGGATCTCTGGCTGGCCCTACCGGATGACTCCGAAGTGCGGAGGGTCGTTACTGAGTCCATCATCACCACAAAGGTCCACCTGCAGGGCTGCCCCCGGAAGGTTGTGGGTGACTGGCTTGGCGGTTGTCGCGAGTAGCCGCGTCAGCGGCGCGGCCAGCGGCCGGTCCTCCTGAGATGATCGATCCACAACGGGAAAAGGGCACAGAGCAGCAAGAGTTCATCTTCTGCGATGAGCCGGAAGCTGACCGGGTTTGATTCTTTGCCGAAGCATCCGCAGTTGATGTCGATGCCGCGGAGGATGGCCTGGAAGAGCGCGGCTATAAAGATGACCAGCAGCCCACCCAGAACAACAGCGCCGCCGCGCCAGAAGAGGCCGGTCATCAACGCGCCTGCAGCGAGGACTTCAATCGCGGGCAGGGCGATGCCTGTAATTGTGGCCCAGCTCGGAGGCACTGCGCGGTAGGCGTATGTGTCGGAGGCGAAAGCATAGGGGTTTTGCAGCTTTTCCCAAGCGGCGAATAGAAAAATGAGTGCCAACGCATACCTGCAGATCCACTCCAGATATCGCATAGTTTTGGGTGGGATTCTGCTGGCGGGGAGGCGGACCAGGAACGCATAACCTACGCCGGCTGCCACCGCAGTGATTGCCAGAAACACGAGGATCGAAGTCAGCATCTTGCCTATCTCCCTATGGATCGTTCGCTTGCGCCTACGCGCTCTCGCGACGAGGTCTGGTGAGGCATCCGGTCTAGGGGTTCTCAGCGCTCGAGGAACCGTGGTCTAGGTCATCCGGAAAGCTGCCCCAGCTGTCCTCGTCACTAAGGAGTCCTTCGGGGCCTGATTCCACCGGATAACCTCGATCGCGCCAGGCCTCGAATCCGACGGCGAGCATGGCAACCTGTTCTTCGCCTGCTTTCTGTAACTGCCTGGCCAAATCGTCCGGAACGAGGGAAGCGGCGGCGCGGCCGTAGATCAGGATTGGTTGGCCCGCTGTCCAGGCCTGAAGTTCTAAGTGCAAGCGCGCGAAATGCTCCAGCGGCAGAGAGAAAGCCCCTTCGATGTGTTGCTCCAGAAACGCCTGTTGCGGGCGGGCATCGACGAAGATGTAGTTGCCTTCCTCAAACAGCTGGCGTGCCTTGCCCAGGAAAATCACCTGCGCTCCGCTTTCGGTCAGGAGCAAGTTGCTTGGTAGGTTCAGCGGCAGCGGATCAAGGCGTGTCTGGTTCAGGGCAAATCCAGCCGCCGCACCGATGGCGACCAGCACGAGGCCCTGGGGGAGGGCTCGCAAGAGCAGTGCGATCAGGAATGAGTCTTTTCCTCGCGCGTTCATGATCCCTCCGCACGCGCCCGGCGGACACTGCCCCGGACAGGAATCAGGAGCTCGGGCTGATCCGGATCGTCCGTCTCGATCCGCAGCTTTGCGAGGATCTTGCCCCGGGGCACCTCAACCGGCACAGTGACCGTGATTTCGTAGATGCGTCCCTCTTCAATGGGTGTGACATGCACATTCAACCTCTCGCTGCTGCAGACTGCCCCGAGAACATGGTGGGTACCCGGGCGCTGGGCGATCAAACGCAGTGAGCGTTGGCGCACCATGCCCTGCCGCAACTGTCCAAGGGCTAAGAGCGTAGGTTCCGCCTTGAAGAAGCCGTGTATCTGCCCCTTCAGACTGAGGCTCAGATGCTTTGCACTGCGTTGGTTGGTTTCGATAACAGCCCTGGCCGAGAAGGGGCCCACCGGAGCGTCGGCGCGGACGCTGATCCGAAGGTGGTAAACCGTGCTGTCACGTTCAACATGCCTCTCCAGGTGGTTCTCGAAGGTCTCGTTGGGGATGACAATCTCTCGAACAAGGAGGGTGTCTTCAGCTGCGGCCGTGATCGTAACTACTTGGCTGGCGGTCTGGCCACGAGGCAAATCCCCGAAGTCGAGGGCCGCGGGCCGCATCAGTACTCTGGATCGCACAAAGGCCTTGAGTGTCAGGCGGGCTTGGGGAGCACCCGGATCATTGGTCTTGAGGAACACATGTTTGGCGATGCGGCCCGAGTAGTGCCTAGTTGTGAACGTCACACGCATGACGAGCGTGTCTCCTGGCGCAATGGAACTGTCAGGAAGCTCGGCCACTGCGCAGCCGCAGTCGCTGTCGACCTTGAGAATACAGAGCTCATCAGTGCCACTGTTGCGGATCGTGACCTGAAGCCTTTGCAGGGATTCCTGTGCCAAGGTACCGAAATCATAGGTGGAGGGGCTGAGTTCGATTACCGGGCCGCTGATCTTGATGCCTCCGGCCAGTGTCTCCGTCGCGCCGATCAGGAACGCTAAGCCCAGGGCGGTGATGATGCTCATCTGCCGCATGCGTACCTCCCGCTCTTGCCCGATGTCTCGTCTAACTCCCTGCTCACCTGGCAGCAGGATTCCAGCCTCCCAGCATGGAACCGCTGAGTTTACGAGTCCTGGGGCGCATGGTCAATTCCGCCATGACCGCCTGGCTGTCCTTACCTCTACACGCGGGGTCCCTAGAGGTTCAGCGGTGTGATCGACAGCCGGGCTCCCGCAGGCCGATCTAATCCCGGTGCGTCGGAGCTCATCTGGCGCGCGTGGCATTCATCTGGCGCACATGGCATTCATCTGGCGCCTATGGCATTCATCTGGCGCACATGGCATGCTGCCACACTCGGGCCTTTGGGAAGGAGAAGAGCATTGAGCATGTGGGTGGATCTGGGAGGCATAGAGGCCAAGAGCCTGATCCTGAGCCGGTTCCGGCTTGATGGCGGCACGATGTTCGGGCAAGTACCGAAGTCTCTTTGGAGTAAATGTGCGCAGGCCAATGGGAGCAACCGGATCCCGCTTGTGATTCGCGCCCTTCTGCTGCGTACAGGTGGGGAATTGCTCCTTGTGGAGGCGGGCATGGGGAGTGATTACACGCCAGATGAAGCGCACCGGTTGGGGATCGAGTTACTGGAAGGGGATCTGCGTGCAGCCCTCCAGGCAGAAGGGGTTGATGCGCGCGACATCGGACATCTGATCCTCACACACCTGCACTTCGATCATTCCTCAGGCGTCTGCATCCGCGATGCCGGAAGCACTCTGGGGCCTGCGCTGCCTCGCGCGCGCGTGTACATCCAAAGAACCCATTGGGAGAAAGCATCTGCGCCTGGCCCGCTGGAAAGCGGCAGCTTCCGCCCGCAGGATCTCGCGATACTGGAACATATGGATCTCAGATTGCTCGACGGAGAAACAGAGATCCTTCCCCGCATCACCGTGCGTCCAACGGATGGCCACACCCGGGGACTGCAGATGGTTGTTGTGCGCGGAAATGCTGATCGCCTGTACTATCCATCCGATCTAATCCCCACACTGGCGCACGTTCGCCCGGCATATGGGACCGCCTATGACATGTGGCCGGAGCGGCTGGCCGAGGAGAAGATGACCTTGCTTGCCGAGGTGCTTGCACAAGATGGCCTGCTTGTCTTCGTGCACGATCCTCGGACAGCTGCCTGCAGGTTGGGGCAGGGATCGGCAGGGCTGCGCATCCGCAGCCGGGAAGAGATTTGATTGTGGTCCGGTCAGCGAACCAGTGATCCGGAGCGTAGGAATTCCAACGCGTTTCGCTCAACGAACGCTAGATGCGGTCGATCGTTACGGGGGGAAGGATTGTCTGGGATAGAGCCACCCATGATGGCGGGTACGCCTTATGGAAGGCTCCCGGTGGCCGAGACTATCGGCGCCATAAAGGGGTCGGTGCTGGATCGTTGCTGGTCCGGTTCCGGGTTAAAGCGCAATGAAGCGGGACAAGGCCTTGATCAAGCTCAGATCCATTCGTCTTCCGACCTTGCTGCGGGACAAGCTGCTCGCCGCAGTCCTTGGCTTTCTGGCTCCGGGGTTGGCGGCCATGATCCTGCTGGGGAGTCTCCTGTGGCAGGCGGATGAAGCGTCCGGTGCGCTCGCGCGGAGCCCCCTGAGCATCGTGCTCGCCGGGGTGGTGGTTGTGGGCATGCTGGGAGCCAGCGCCATCCTACTGATTTCGCGAAGGGCCCTCCGGTCGCTAGACCAGCTGCTCAGGGCGGCCCGGGCAGTGGCGGCTGGGCAGCATGAGCCGCCTGTGTCGATAGGCGGGGATGCCGAAATCGTCGCCTTCGGACAGGCAGTCCACGCGATCGCGGATCGTATGGAGTCCTCGCGCATGGAACTCGAAGAGGAGAACCGTAGGCTCGAGGAAACCATCCAGCTGAAGACCGAGGAGGTAACCCAGAAGAATCTTGCCCTTGCATTTCAGAACGAAAAGCTCAAGGAGCTGGATCAGCTGAAAAGCGCCTTCCTGGCATCCGTATCTCACGAACTGAGGACGCCCCTCAACGCGATCCTCGCCCTGTCCGAAATGCTGCGAGACAAAGTCGCGGGGCCCATGAACAATGAGCAGATCAAGCAGGCGTCGATGATCCTCTCGAGTGGTGAGAATCTTCTGAATCTGATCAACAAGGTGCTCGATCTTTCGAAGATCGAAGCAGGTCGCATGGAGCTTAGGAAGAAGAAGATCAAGGTCGTCGATGAGCTCGTGACCGCCTGCCAGGGGTTGCGGCCGCTGGCCGAAGAGAAGGACCTGGACTTTAGGATCGAGGCCGAGGGCGAAGGTGTGGAAGCCTATCTGGACATCGAGAAGCTCCGCCAAGTGTTGATCAACCTGGTTGGCAACGCGATAAAGTTCACACAATCCGGATCGGTCACAGCACAGATTCGCATGCTCCGGGAGAAGGACCTGCTCCAAGTTGAGATCCGTGACACCGGCCCCGGAATTCCCCCTGAGTGTCAGTCCCACATATTTCAAGAGTTCCGCCAGGTTCATGATGAGCGATTGCTGTCACAAAAGGGCACGGGGCTGGGGTTGGCGATCAGCAAGAAGCTGATCGATCTGATGGGAGGGGAGATCTGGGTCGAGAGCGTGATCGACGAGGGGTCGCGTTTCTCATTCCTGACCCCCCTTGGCATCCAGGCCGGAGCCAGGGAAGTGGGCGACGATGTGCGTGACGAGGGCATCGGGTCCATGCGCGATGTGGAGTTTGCCCAGCGGGTGACTCATCGCCGGGAATCGTGTACCAGCCAGGCGTGCATCCTGATTGTAGACAGCGACATAGTTGAGGCGGGCGTCATGGGGCGCTATTTGAGACGGCTGGGGTTCACGGTTCTCACTGCTCTGGATGGTCAGGAGGCGATCACGATCCTCCGACACGGCCGAGTGAATCTTGTCCTGCTTGACTTGCGTTCAGAAAGCGGTGACGGCATTCGATTGCTCAGGCGGGTAGAACGCAATCCGGATCTAAGGACGCTTCCTGTAATCGTCAGCATGGATAGGGAACCTGCTGAAGATGAGGCTGCCATTCTCAGTTCGTTGGTTCATACGATATTCACGAAGCGTGAACACAAGGTGCAGGACTTGCTGGATCTTATCTCCAGCATCCTGGAAGAGCCGACCGCGGCCGGAGGGCCGGAAATGCCCGAAAAGAGAAGCGCGGTCCCTGGGGGTGGGTTAGGAAACGCGGCATAGAGGATAATTCTACTGGGAGGAGGAGTGTCGATGACCGAGCCAGGTACGAAAGGGTCGTACATACTGCTTGCCGAGGATGAGACAACAAACCAGTATGTCTTCAGGGCGATTCTTGAGAGCGGGAACTATGAGGTCACGATTGTGGAGAACGGCCAGCTGGTTCTGGAAGTGGCTAGGAAGCGACGGCCCGACATCATTCTACTCGATATGATGATGCCCGTGATGGACGGTTACAAGACGGCCGCGGAGCTGATCAAGGATGATTCTTATGATGGTGTTCCAATCCTGGCGCTGACGGCGCAGGCCATGAAGGGGGATGCTGAAAAAACGCTCCAGGCTGGCTGCGATGACTACATGTCCAAGCCAATCCGCCGCCAGGAACTTCTGGATAAAGTGAGCACGTGGCTGTCTCGGGATGCGACGGACTGGATGGAGGAGCGTCGCAGGAAGAGGTCTCAACCAATGACGGATGCCGCTTGATCCGATCTCCTGGCAGGGGGTGCGCATCTGGGCGCACGCCCTGGCCCGTTGCTGGGAGTCTTTACCGATCGATCCTACCCCGCTGGCTGACCGGGGCGTTGTCCCTGGTCTTCTCTTTGCGCTAAGGTGCGCAGAATGATCAAAGTTCAAGGTTTGTCAAAAACCTTCGGAGGCCAGCGGCTCTTTCGGGATGCGAGCTGGTTCCTGGGACCGAGGGACTGTGTGGCGTTGGTCGGCGCCAACGGTACGGGCAAGACCACGCTGCTGCGCATCGTCTGCGGCCTTGAGAGTCCCGATGAAGGTACGGTCTCCAAGCCCAAAGGACTCCGTGTGGGTTACCTGGCGCAAACGGGCTTCGTGATAGGCGAGGGAACGGTCCGTGAGGAGGCCCACCGGGCGTTTGATGAGATCCTGGAACTCCAGGAGGAACAGAGGCGCTTGGGAGCACGGCTCTCCCGACTGGAGCAGGGGGAGGCGTCATTGCAGCGCCTTGTGGCTAGGCAGAGCGAAATCTTTGAGCGCCTGTCGATTCTCGGTTCCCACGAGGTGGATCGCCAAGTGCATGCGGTCCTAACTGGTCTTGGTTTTCGTACCTGTGACTTTGACGTTTCTGTCTCAACGCTCTCAGGCGGCTGGCAAATGCGGGCCGCACTGGCCCGGGTCCTTCTACAGAAGCCTCAGCTGCTTCTGCTGGATGAGCCGACCAATCATCTGGACTTGGAAGCGCGGGAATGGCTCGAGGGCTACCTCAGTGACTACCCATATGCGGTGGTGCTCGTCTCCCACGACCGCTATTTCCTGGATGTGACTGTGTCAAGGGTGACCGAGATCACGGATGGCCGTCTGGAGGAGTATACGGGCAACTACTCGGCCTTTGAGAAGGAAAGCGAGAAGCGCCTCATGCTGCGCCAGCAGGCCTACGAGCGTCAACAGGATGAGATCCGCCGGCTTACGCGCTTTATCGAGCGCTTTCGGTACAAGAACACCAAGGCCACCCAGGTGCAGAGCCGGATTAAGATGCTGGGGAAAATGAAGCGGCTTACCCCGCCGGAGACACACCAGCGCAGCGTCGTTGTCCCTCTGCCGCCATGTTCCCGCTCGGGAAAGGCAGTGCTAGCGTTGCATGGCGCGCGCAAAGCCTATGGGGACAACCTGGTGCTACGCGACGTGGACTTGCGTATCCTCAGGGGGGCGCGCGTGGCTCTGGTTGGACCAAACGGAGCGGGCAAGTCCACCCTGTTGCGTGCCCTGGCCGGGCATGAGCAACTGGACGGCGGTGAGCGGATGGTCGGACACAATGTCAACCTGGCCTTCTTTGCGCAGGATCATACGGCGCACCTGGATCGCTCGCTATCGGTGCTGGACACCGTCATGCGGCGTGCGCCCAACGACTTTGTCCCCCAGGTGCGGCGGCTGCTGGGGGGGTTCCTATTCTCTGGGGACGCGGTGGACAAGCTGGTTTCCGTGCTGAGCGGTGGCGAGTGCAACCGGCTGGCCCTGGCATGTCTCTTCGTGCGTCCGTCGAATCTGCTCCTGCTCGATGAGCCGACCAATCACCTGGACATTCCCTCGAAGGATGCCCTGCTCGATGCCTTGCGGGCCTATGAAGGCACGGTGGTGTTTGTCGCTCACGACCGGCACTTCCTGGCCTCACTTGCGGATCATGTCATCGAAGTCGGTGGGGGAACCGTACGGGAGCACCCAGGCGGCTATGAGTCCTATCTGTGGAGCTGCGCCAAGGCCTCAGCCAGTGGGGAAGGATCTGGCAGCCCACGCGGACAGATGAGAGTCCTCCAAGCGGCGCCCGGTGATGCCAATGGCCCGCCTGGTAGAGCGGGCAGCCCGGGAGCCGGATCAAAGGCGCCGCAACCCATCCCTGCAACGCAAGGCCGGCAGGCGCAAAAGCGGGCAGCATCCAGGCTTCGGCGTGCAGAGCGCGCCGTGGCGCAGCTCGAGGCAGAGATAGCGGACCTCGAGGATCGCAAGCGGCGCTTCACGGAAGCTATGGGCAGTCCTGAGTTCTTCACAAACAAGGAGAAGGCAGAGCTGTATCTGCAGCAATTGCGGGAAGTTGAAGAGAAACTTGCCGTTCTCTATGAGCAGTGGGAAAAGCTCGCGGGGTCAATCTAAGTACCCCGGTCCATAAATACTGTGACGTACCGAGGGCGCCGATGCGCCCGCCTGAGGAAGGCGCGACGACGACGCGGGCCCATCTTCAGCCGCAAAGGTTACCGAGTAGCAGACCCGGCCTCGGCGGAGCGTAGTGAGCAATGCGGGCTAGATGAAGGAACGTAGGCGCCGGTAGCTGCCCGGGAAGTATTCCTCGAAGAGCCGGTCCATATCGTCGATGGCGCTCCGCAGCAGGGTGACCTTCTCCCGGTGGGGGAGAAAAGCGCTCTTGAAGCCATTGATCAAGATCCCGCGCAGGTCATAGACGCTCAGGTGGAAATTGCGGCAGGCGAGGTCCAGCTCAGCGGTCATGGTTGTATCGGAGATCAGGCGATTGTCGGTATTGAGTGTCACACGCAGGCCCGCTTCGAAGTACAAGCGGAAGGGGTGTTCCCTGATATTGGGTGCCACGCCAATCTGCACATTGCTCGTCAAGCACATCTCTAGCGGAATGCGGTGATCGTTGACATAGTTCATGAGGTCTCGATCCTGCCAGAGCAATGTCCCGTGGCCGATCCGGTGCGCACCGCAGTAGTGGATCGCCTGGTGGATCGAAGGCGGGCCGAAGTCCTCCCCGGCGTGGACAGTGCTGCTCACATTGCTATTGCGGATGCGGTAGAATGCTTCCAGGTGGTCCTTGGCGGGATAGTCTTTCTCTGCGCCTGCCAGGTCGAATCCCACGACGCCGTTGTCCTTGAAGGAAACGGTAGTGTCGGCCAGTTGAAGGCTCATGGCCGGTGTCATAGTCCGGATACCGCACAGGATCACTCCGGTGCGGATGACATAGCGGTCTTCAGCCTCCCGGAGTCCATCGAGCACTGCTTGAACGATCTTCGACCATGTCAGGCCGTTGCGCTCGTGCAGGATCGGGGAGAAGCGCACCTCCATGTAACGGACGTTCTCCCTTGCTGCATCCACAGCCAGTTCATAGGCAAGGCGGCGCAGGGTCTCTTCGGACTGCATCACGCTCAATGTGAGGTCAAAGACGCTGAGATAATGCTTCAGATCGCCAGCTGCCGCCTTGCTCAGGTAGGTGCGAATTCCCTCAGGTGAGGTGAAAGGCATCTCGACGTGGCAGGTCTCCCCCAGTTCCAGGAGCGTGGAAGGCCTCAGGGATCCGTCCAGGTGAATATGCAGATCTGTTTTCGGAAGTCTGTGTATCAGCTCACGCGGGATTTCCATAGTTTTCCTCGCTCTTCAAGTCGGCCGGTTCGAGGAGGTGCTAACCTCCAGGAGCGATCCTGCACTCCAGGCGTGCCGGGCCTGGCACGCCGGTGTGGTTTTACTCCTTCAGGGCAGCTCTCTCGAGCAGCGCTGCCCGCTCGATGACGGCTTCCGCGCGAAGCCGCTCAAGATCATCTTGCACGAGAGCACCATCTGATACCAGCATGTGTCCGTCCACGAAAACCTCGCGCGGTCTCTCTCCAGCGCATCCAAGCGTGAGGTGATGGTGGGCGGGCAGATCCGGTGCCCATCCCAAATCGCCGGGGCCAAAGAGCACCAGGTCGGC